>CAVIJK010000011.1:0-46547 GCA_963643345.1 bacterium
GTTATAGTAAGTCCAAATAGTTAAAGAATATGTTTTCGTTTCTTTTGAGCACGAAGTCATACCAAGCAAGGAAACGCCCATTAATATTAAATTGCGTATCGCTTTTTTCATAAAATATTCCTCTAAATTCAAATTTAAAATATTCTAACACTTCAGGAGCGTTTACGAAACAGTCAGCAAATAATCCAAAATAATATTGTCATTTTTTTAAAATGACTGGCAATCAGAACATAGCTACACCAATTGTCGATTACCCATTATTTAGTAATGCAAACGTAAGCCCATTCTCACCGAACAATATTGTGGTGATTGAAATAACATTCTGTAAATATAAATGCGTGACCAGATTAATCGTTAGAGAAACACATTAAAATGGAGTAAGAATGTCTTAAGCTAACCTTTTTATATAAAAAATTAACCAAATATTTTTCGTATCAAAATCGCTTTAAGATTATGAATAAAAATATTGATATTTCATGTAGTAATAAAAAATGAACCCTCTACGAGTTCACATTATGTATGTCAGTTAATACTTTATGATGCCTTTAGCATCGAACTTTATTCCGAACGCCCGATTGTGTATATGCATCTCAACAACGTCCGTTCGACTATCATCTAAAATGGTGGAGTGTACCGGGATCGAACCGGCGACCTCGTACTTGCGAAGCACGCGCTCTCCCAACTGAGCTAACACCCCAACGTTCAGTTATTATAGAGATTGATTGTCTCTTTTACAAGTTCCGATAAAATCAGCACTTTATAAAAGTGATATAGATTGCATCGAAAGAATTTTTCTCTACTTTTTGCAACGTAACAAATGAATAGAAAAGAGTTAGATTCCATCGGATAAATAGCAAAACAAGACTGCAATATAACTTTTTCCGCAAATAGAATATGGCTCCCCCGATAAGGAGCAAATATGGAAAAGGTTGTGGCTGTAGTTGACCTAAAAAGTTTTTATGCCTCATGTGAGTGTGCCGTAAGACATCTCGACATTTTCACCACGCCTCTAGTCTGCTGCGATCCATATAGATCAGGTTCATCCGTAGTAATGTCCGTTACCCCATATCTTAAGAAAAAATACGGAATACCTAACGTGTGTAGAAAAAGAGATTTGCCAAAAGTTCCTGGGATGATTTATGCGGTTCCGCGCATGTCCTATTACTTGCGTATGTCCGCAAAAGTCAACTCGATATTCCTGGATTATGTCGCCGAAGAAGACTTACATGTCTATTCAGTAGATGAGAGTTTCTTGAATCTTGGGCCATATCTACGTTACTACAACTGCACCGCAATCGAACTGGTAGAAAAGATTAAAAATGATATATGGAATAAGCTCGGCTTAGTGGCGACAGCAGGAATAGGCCCAAATATGTTTTTGGCAAAGTGTGCCTTGGATAATGAGGGCAAGAAAAAAGAACCGTATTACGCCGTATGGGACACAAAAGACGTTCCAACTAAACTATGGTCAATCAAATCCCTTACGGACGTCTGGGGTATAGGGAATGGCATTTCCAGTCATCTTAAAAAAATAGGAATACACACGATGAGAGACTTGGCTACGGCAGATATATCTTTGCTGAAAAATGAATTCGGCATCATGGGATACCAGTTACATGATTTAGCAAACGGGATTGATGGTGCGGATATAGAAGAAAGATATATCCCCAAAGAAAGATCTTTATCAAACGGCCAAACATTAAAGAGGGGATATAAGCCAGATGAGGCAATAGTAGTCCTGAGGGAAATGAATGATGAGCTGTGCTACAGATTAAGAAAAGAAAGACAATTTGCAGGTAAGGTCTCTTTATATATTGGCTACGAGAACAAGCCGTTTATGAGACAAAGAGTCTTAGATATCGCAACAGATGACACCGATTCTTTATTTGAATCGATTATGGAAGCGTTTGAAGAGGGAAGAGAAGAATTGCCTATTAGAGGGCTTTACATCTCTTTTGGAAAATTAACAAACCCGCCAGCAGAGCAATTGTCTATTTTTGAGAAGGTAGAACTCAGGGATGAGAGGAGAAAGCTTGATAATGCAATAGATACGATTAAATCGATGTTCGGCAAAAATAGCGTGCTCAGATGCTCAGCCCTGGCGAATAGCTCCACAATAATTTGGAGAAACGGAATGATTGGAGGTCATAAACAATGAATGATAGAGGAATGAAAAAATGGGCTCCGTATAAGAGCCTTATAGAACAGGACGAATTTATGAAACATATGAGAGTAAATAAGAAGAAAATTGAAAAACCTATGATTTGCGAAGAAAAAGCGGAGGAAATAAATAATTTGCTAATTAATTACCAGGGACAAATGATCGTGATGGATTATTATTTTGATGGGTTCATCAAGAAGATAGAGGGCATTATTAGATACATCAGCAATGAATTTAAATGCTTGTATATCAACGAAAAGTGTTACGAATTCAGGAACATTGTCGGGCTAAAAATCAAATAGTTAGAGCTTAACGCTCAAAATCTGCACATTTTCTGTAGCAAGACACTCCATAATGGTTAAAATAATCGCGGAGGAAATCTTATATGGAAGAGAAAAAAGAATATAAACCGTTAAGCTTTGCAAAAGGGTCGCTTATATCAACAATCATCGGAATCATCCAGGCGGTCATTTTGATTGGAGTTGGAGTTGTCTGCATTGCATGTTCGAAAATGGATTGGCTAAGACAAGGCATATTCCTTGCCGTTGGAATCATCGTCACATTATTCGGAGTTCTTAAGCTTGTGATGAATGCGATTCCGGTTTTTAAAGCAAAGAGCTTATCTGATGAAGACAGAATTTTATTCAAAGGCTATTTTGAAACAGACATGATCATGACCGGCGCAATCGAATTGATCATCGGAATACTGCTCATCGTCTTATATGCGATTAATAAGGATTTGTTGGGAAGCCTCATGGCATTCATTGGCTATGCAATCGCAATCTCGTTGTTTGTTGTTGCTGCGACTCTCATGATCTTTGCAACTGGATTCCTTGTTTCGAAAATCTATAAAGTCTTCGCGGCAGTGATCTACTATTTCTTCTCTGCAGTCTTAATCGGCTTGGGAGTTCTCATCTGCGTATTCCTTGGCCAAAATTCAGATTTTACAATCGTAGTTCTCATTTCAGCGGGCATTCTCCTATGCTGCATCGGACTCGTAATTCTTGGCATAACAATTAAAGACGCAATCGTTGCCAAGAAAGAAAAGAAGGAAAAAGAAGAGAAGGCTCCAGTTCAGGTTGAAGCGGTTGAAGTAAAAGTTGTCGATGTTGATGACAAGAACGAAATCGTCAAGAAATAAGCACAACCAAAAATAAATCCTCATATTAAAAATGTGCCCAAATCCCTGATAAAACGGGAATGGGCACATCAATTGAGGATTTTTTATTTTGCTTTCTTAGCATCTAAAACGTTTTCTATAAGAGCCAATCTGGTAAGAAGCCCAACGCCTCCAGGAACAGGAGTTTGTCTTGCCACTTTCAATCCCGGGATGCAATCGCCATGGAGTTTTCCGTCTTCTCCCCTATTGATTCCAACATCAACTATCCAAGCGTTGTCTTTAAGTTCATAAGATTCATCCAGGAATCCGAGTTTACCAATTGCAACAACGATTAAGTCCGCATGGGCAAGATACCACCTCTTCTCGATTTCGGGGGTCTTGCTATGAACGATCGTTACCGTGCAATCTTTGCCTAATAAAAGTTTTGCCATTGGGCGGCCAACAATGTTTGATCTTCCAACCACTACCGCATTTTTCCCCTTGAATTCAAAACCTTCTCTAGAAAGATAATCAATGATGCCTTTAGGGGTGCATGAGATATATGGTGAGTCCAATCTAAATCCGTCGACATCCTTTTCTTTAGCGATAGCATTGATGATTGCCTGCTCACTGATGCCTTTTGGAACTGGGAGCTGGACAATGATTCCATCAATTGTTGGATCGCGATTCTCTTTTTTTATTAAGTCAAGAAGCTGATCTTCTGATGTATCGTTCGGCATCCTGGTTACCACGGCGGTTATTCCAACCTCCGATGAATCTTTGCATTTTCCCCTCATATAAGCTTCTGAGGCGGGGTTATCGCCAATGGAGATTATGGATAGGACAGGCGCTCTATCAAGAGTGGATATTTCCTCTCTCATCTCGCTTTTTCTCTTAAGTGTGTATTCTTTAATTTCCATAGGTAAAAGATAGCATTTTGGCACTCTAAAATCACTATATAAAAAGAAAAACCGAAGCAATGCTTCGGCTTATTTTTCTTTTGATTAGAAGAGCTTCATCAAATTGAGGATGGCCTCTGTTGTTGAAGATGATGAATCTGTTGAACTTGAACCCTTCTGAGAAAGAATCATAATCAAGAGGGCCAAGAACAAGAAGACGATTGCAAATCCGAATGTGAGAATGGAGATGACTTTCTCGGAACCACGTTCTTTTGTTTTAACGAAAACGTTAAGTCCGCCACCGGTGATAGCACCAGAAGCACCTTCTGATTTACCGCCTTGGAGTAAGCTCAAAACAATGACGATAAGTGCAACGATTATGAAGATAATGTCATACCATTTCATAGTTTTTTACTCCTTTTGCGCAAATGCGCTTTATAAATATAGTGTAGTTGAACCGTTTTGGCAATCAAAGATTGATAACTAAAGGGTAAGTAAATCCCATAAAGTGGAAATTTTGGGTGCGTTTACGTTTGCGTACTCGTTATTCCTGTCAAGTAAATACCCATCGATTCCGGCGTTTAACGCACATTCATAGTCGTGAATAGAATCTCCGACATAGCAAACGTCTTTTGGATCGATATTCCCAAACATATCCAACACTTTGTAGATTGGGTCTGGATTTGGTTTTGGAACTTTGCAGGTGTCGCTGCCAACAAGGCAATCGAAATAATCCATCATGTTGTTATTTTTCAGAATCTCGACGATGTGGGACACGTTGTTGCCGGATACGATTGCGTTTTTGGCGCCTTTTTCAACAAGTCTATTTAGCACGTCAACCACATCAAAATAGACTTTTGTTTTCTTGTTGAATTCCTTATTGGCGAGTCCCGCCATGATCGCGCCGACGAATAGATTTGTCTGAGAATCGTTTAATCCTCTCTCAGAAATGCAAGCGATCAATGATCCGCGCATATAATGCATAACCTGATCAGAGGTGCAATCCTGCCCTATAGTTTTAAAAGCGGAGCCAAAGATATCTAGCATGGTTGGATACGAGTCAACCAACGTTCCATCGAAGTCAAATATGTATAACTTGTACTGTTTCATAACTATAAACTTCCTTTCAATTCAAAAATTATGTCACGCAGTTCTGCAGCCCTTTCGAAATCGAATGCTTTAGCCGCTGCACGCATCTCTTTATCGAGGTCTTTGATTTTACGCTCAATTTCGCTCTTTGAGGCCTTTCCTTTGATAAGTTTGGTATCTTCCTCATCACCTGAGTTAGACATTGGCGCACGAATCTCTTTTATGATTGTTGTAGGAATAATTCCATATTCCTCGTTATAAGCCATTTGAATGCTTCTACGCCTATTTGTTTCAGTGATCGCCTCATTCATTGAATCTGTCATCTTATCCGCATACATTATGACTTTGCCATTCGCATTTCTTGCAGCACGTCCAATGACCTGAATAAGCGATCTGGTGTTTCTCAGGAAACCTTCTTTATCGGCGTCCAAGATACAAATGAGCGACACTTCCGGAATATCCAATCCTTCTCTTAAAAGATTGATGCCAACAAGTACATCATATTTCCCTTTTCTTAATTGGTAAACGATCTCGGTTCTTTCAAGAGTTTTGGTTTCGCTATGAAGATAGGTGACTTTTATGCCCTCACTTTTTAGATAACTCGTCAAATCTTCAGCCATTTTGATGGTTAAGGTGACAATCATGACTCTCTCGTGTTTCTCGATTCGTTGCTTAATTTCATTCATGATGTCATCGATTTGGCCAAGTGGCCTTCTCACTTCAATAACAGGATCCAAGAGTCCGGTTGGCCTGATGATTTGTTCAGCAACATCATGTCCACACATGTCGAGTTCATAATCTCCCGGCGTAGCGGATGTGCAAATGATGTTTCTTGGCATCTTCTCTTCAAATTCCTCAAATTTCATAGGCCTGTTATCTAATGCCGACGGAAGTCGAAATCCGTATTCAACAAGGGTTTGTTTTCTGGATCTATCCCCATTGTACATTCCATGCAATTGAGGGAATGTCGCATGTGATTCGTCCACCAACAAAAGATAGTCGTCAGGGAAATAATCCATGAGAGTCCACGGCCTTTGCCCCGGTTTTCTCTTATCAATATGACGAGAATAATTTTCAATGCCCGGGCACCTACCGAATTCCTTCATGGAATCCATGTCTTGTCTCGTTCTTAATTCAAGCCTCTCGGCCTCAAGAAGTTTTCCGTTTTCCTTGAAATATTCAAGTCTTTCCTCAAGTTCTTCAGAGATGGTGAGGCAAGCCTCTTCAATGCGTTTTCTGGTGGATGCATGGTCATAGGCTGGATATATAGGGTAAGATTTGAAGGATTGCCTAACCACACCTGTGACCTTATCAACAATAAGTATTCTTTCTAACTCATCGCCAAAACAATCCAGTCTAATGTAATACTCATTTGTGGTGATTGGAGCGATATCGATGATATCTCCATGTACCCTGAAGTTTCCCGGGTTCAAATCAAAGTTGTTTCTGGTGTATTGGGATTCAATTAACCTTGCAAAAAGGGCTTTTCTATCAAGCGTTTCACCTGCTCTTAGTTCGAATACCAAACCACGGTATTCATCCGGGTCACTCAAACCATAAATGGCCGCAACGGAGGCAACGACGATCGTGTCTCTTCTCTCTAAAACTGAGTTGACTGCGCTAGTGCGCATCATCTCAATCTCATCATTCATGACCGCATTCTTTTCAATGTAAGTATCGGTTTTGGGAACGTAAGCCTCTGGCTGATAGAAATCAAAGTTAGAGACGAAATATTCAACTCTGTTATCCGGAAAAAGCTCTTTAAACTCACCAAATAGTTGAGATGCCAAGGTCTTATTGTGAACAAGAACCAAAGTAGGCCTATTTAATTTCTCAATGATATTGGCGGCAGTGAAGGTTTTGCCGGTACCGGTCGCACCTAAAATAACCTGGAGCTTCTTACCTTCTTTTACGCCTTCCACTATTTTTTTGATAGCTTCCGGCTGGTCTCCGGTAGGTTTGTATTTGGATACGATTTTGAATGGGTGTGAATCGTCTAACATTATTTGTTTTTCTTTCTTAGTGTATACGTTAGGGGATCGAATCCTTCTCCCTTAATCGCGTTGGCGGTTGTTATGACGACAAATGCGTGAGGGTCATTGCAAGCGATAACGCGCTTGAGTTCTTCTGTTTCTTTATAATACACAACGCATCTCAGCATTACTTTCCCTTTGCCTGTGTAACCGCCCGTTACGTCAATTAGGGTTGTGGCATGAGACATCGTCTGCTCAACATATTCTTTGATGGGTTGATAATTCTCGGAGATGATATCAAAAACAACATGTGCATGTCCTTCAACATATATGAATTTGATAGCGATTGCGCAAATAACTGCGCATAAAGCGCCTTCTAAACCCATTACGATGTCTTTAAAAACAAAAATGCCAATGACAACCAAGGAACCATCAATTAGAAAACTAGCAACGCTTTCTTTGATACTTGTATATTTACCAATAATCGAAATCAGAACATCAACTCCGCCGGTCGAACCGTTCCCGTAATAAGAAACAGCAACGCCGGCACCGGTTAGGATTCCGCCGAATATCGCAACTAAAATCAGCGATCCAACATCCGTTGCGTTAGTTAATGCGTCTAATCCAATATAAGGCACCACGAATCTATAAAGCAACGTATTAAATAAAGGATACAAGAGCGTTGCCATCAAGGTGTTCAATGAGAATTTTTTTCCAAGTGCAAGTAAGCCAATCAGCCAAAAAACGATTTCGACTACCCAAACGATAATATCAACGCAGTCGAAATTAACCAAAGGCTCAATTACGCTATTGAGTAACAAAGCAATTGAGGTGACGCCTCCAACAACTAAGTTGGCAGGTTCAATGAACAAAGCCGAACCAGCGGCTACAAGAAAACATCCTAATGCGACAAGCAACGCATCAATAAAAGCGTGTTTTACTTGTTTTTTATCGCTAAAATGTTTATTCAGCGCCATGGTTCTTTGCCTCCGTCTCTAAATAAGAGAATAAGAGCCTATCCAAGTCACCGTCCATCACCCCATAAACATCGGATGTTTCGTAATTCGATCTATTGTCTTTAACCATCGTGTATGGGCAGAAGACATATGATCTAATCTGAGAGCCCCACTCAATGTTCTTTTGCTCGCCAACAATCGATTTCATCTTAGCCTCACGCTCTTCAATTTTTCTTTGCATGAGTTTATCGGCAAGCATTTCCATACAAGTAGCCTTATTAAAGAGCTGCGAACGTTCAATTTCACAGGAAACAACAATGCCAGTAGGAATATGGGTGATACGAACGGCCGAAGAAACTTTGTTAACGTTTTGCCCACCGGCACCACCGCTTCGGAATGTGTCGACTCTTAAATCCTTAGGGTCGATGACAACATCCGAGATGGCACCGAATTCAGGAACCACGTTGATGGACGCAAATGATGTGTGTCTTCTTGCGTTGGCATCGAATGGAGAAATGCGAACAAGACGATGAACGCCTTTCTCGCCTTTCAGCATTCCGTATGCATTATGCCCTGAAATTCTAACAGAAGCGGATTTGCACCCAGCTTCTTCACCTGGTTCATATGACAAAACCTGCCATTTGAAGTTATGACGCTCCGTCCATCTTTGATACATTCTTAAAAGCATTTCTGCCCAGTCCATGGCTTCGGTACCGCCAGCGCCTGGATGAATTTCGAGAGTGACATTTAATGCGTCATATTCGCCACTAAAAAGCAAAATATTGCGCAAATCGGCTATATTTTTATTTAAATCGTTTTCTGTTGATTCAATCAACTCCATCATTTCAGCATCTGATGGATCAAGCATTTCGAAAAGATCGCAAAGATCTTTGTAATCCTGTGAAATCTTGCTATATGAAGTTATTTTGCCTTTAGCTTCTTTTAATTTATCAACAACTGCGATAGCGGCTTTCTGGTCTGACCAAAAGTCTTCTTCGTTTTGTTTTTCTTCCAACTCGGAGACTATCTTGCTTAGCTTGTCGAGGTCAAAGAGAATCACCGAGCTGAGTAACAAGCTTCCCAATGTTTTGAGAGTCTTGTTTCAATTCCCATAGCTCTTTCATTCTATTCCCTTCCTATTTATTTTCTTCTGGCTTTTCTTTGGATTCTTGCTCCTGCTTTGCCATTTCAGCCTGGCCTTCCTTAATCTCAGCGGCATGAGCAGCAATGACATCTTCTGGTCTATCAGCTAAGACATTTGAGACATCGTCTGCCTTGCGAGCAACGATGGTTTCAGGCTGAGGCTGTGGTGCTGGCTGCGGATTTGGAGCGGCTTTTCTTTGGATTCTGACGTTTAAGAGGTTCAAACATGTATCATGAGCGACTTTATCATTCATCTGTTTGAATTGATCATAGCCCTCATTGACATAGTCCTGAAGAGGATTTGTCTGAGCATATGAACGCAATGAGATGCCATCGCGCAAATGTGACATTGTATCGATGTGCATCTGCCAGTTCTGGTCGATGACTCTTAAAGCGACATATCTTTCAACCTGATCAGCTTCTTGTGATGACCAACCTTTTCTTTTTTCTAGGTAGAGGTTATAAAGCGTTTCGCCTAAATCTTCACCCGCTTCCTCAACTGAAGCGCCATCAAATGCCTGAGCATTGATTGTGCCAGGAGCCATGAATGCCGGCTCAACATTCTTTTTTAGAAGTTCTCCGGATATTAACCCCTCTGATGTAGTTGTATCAATTGATCTATTGGCGATATACATACCACAAGTCTTGAAGAAATCATGGATTAAATCGACGATGTCATCTGCATAGAGGATTGAGTCTCTCTTCTTGTAGATGATGTCGCGCTGTTTAGCTAAAACGTCATCATAATCTTTTAAATTCTTACGTGTATCGAAGTTTCTGCCCTCGATCTGCTTCTGAGCGTTTGTAACAGCGTTCATAAGCATCTTATTCTCATATGATTCGTCCTGTAGTTGTTCCGTGAATAATTTACGGATATTTTCTGGAGCAAATCTTCTCATAAGGTCGTCATCGAATGAGACAAAGAATCTTGAATAGCCGACGTTACCTTGACGTCCTGAACGTCCACGCAACTGGTTATCAATACGGCGAGATTCGTGTCTCTCGGTGCCGAATACGCACAATCCACCGAGTTTTTCAACTTCTGGCGTTATCTTAATATCGGTGCCACGACCTGCCATGTTGGTTGCAAGAGTAACGGCGCCCACCTCGCCTGCATGAGAGATGATCTCAGCTTCGCGAGCCTGATTTTTAGCATTCAAGACTTCATGTGGAACGCCCGCTGCAGTCAAAAGCGAGGAGATTTCTTCGTTGGATTCAACAGATACCGTACCAATAAGAACAGGCTGTCCTTTTTCGTGTCTTTCTTTGACGGCCGCAACAAGTGCCTTTAATTTTGCATCGTGCGTAGCGAAGATGAGGTCAACGTCATCAACACGCTGAATTGGCTTGTTGGTTGGAATGACAATAACCTTCATGTTGAAGATCGTGATGAATTCTTCTTCCTCGGTCTTAGCTGTACCGGTCATGCCAGCAAGTTTTGTATAGAGACGGAAGAAGTTCTGATAGGTGATTGTTGCCATAACAACAGTCTCCTGTTTAATTTCAACGCCTTCCTTAGCCTGAATTGCCTGCTGAAGTCCATCGTTGTATTCACGGCCTGGCATAACACGTCCAGTGAATTGATCAATTAACTGGATCTGGCGGTCTTTATCAACCATGTATTCGACGTCGCGAGCCATGATATAGTTAGCCTTTAAAGCCTGATGAATACGATGAACAAGATCGTTGTTCTCTGGATCATATAAATTGTTGACGCCAAATAATTTCTCGGCCTTATCATTTCCTGATTCGGTTAATGAGCAGGCTTTATCTTTGACGTCGATTGTGAAGTCGACATCCTTCTTCAACATCTTGCAGAAGCGGTCAGCGACCTGATATTGCGATGCCGCTGAACGGGATCCGCCAGAAATAATCAACGGGGTTCTTGATTCGTCGACCAAGACAGAGTCCGCTTCATCAACAACCGCAAAGTTAAGTCCTCTTAAAACGCGTCCATCAAGGCTTGGTGCCATGTTATCACGGAGGTAATCAAATCCTAATTCTGAGTTCGTGGTGTATGTGATATCGCACTTGTATGCTTCTCTTTTTTCGTGTGTTGATTTAGAAGCGAGGTTAACGCCTACTGTGAGTCCTAACCAGCGATAGATCTGACCCATCCATTCAGCGTCACGAGACGCTAAGTATTCGTTGACGGTGATAACGTGAACGCCTTTTCCTTCTAGAGCGTTAAGATAAACAGCCATTGTTGCGGTTAATGTCTTACCTTCACCGGTTCTCATTTCAGCAACATTGCCGCCATGAAGAACGAGCGATCCAATGATTTGAACTTTGAATGGCTTCTGCTTCAAGACTCTCCAAGCTGCTTCTCTTGCAACGGCAAACGCCTCGTATTTGATATCGTCAACGGATTCGCCGTTAGCGAGTCTTTCCCTAAATTCGACTGTCTTATGTTTTAATTCATCATCGCTTAAAGCTGTCATAGTCTCGTCATAGGCGATAACTCTATCCGCTTCTCTAGCGTATTTTTTGAGTTCTCTCTCCTCTAGACGGAATATCTTTTCAATAAAATTAGCCACGATATACTCCTCCTGAAAGTCGTTTAGAATAATACCATTAATTATAATGGTAGGCAACGGACTAACGTTTTAATGAAGGCTTTTGATTCAAAACGTCGTGGTTTTTTGTGTGCGACATTATTAGAAACTCGACTCTTTTAGCGCCGTTTGATTTAATGAGATTCGTGCAGGCAACCGCGGTGGAGCCAGTCGTCAAAACATCGTCAACAAAAAGCACGTTCTTTCCTTTTACATCACTCCCGGAAACCCAATTTAAGTATCTACCGACTTCCTGTCTTTCTTCTCTTGTCAAATCAGCCTGTTTAACATCATTCATTTTCTCAATTGCCTTAACTACAGGAAGACCAAACAAAGAAAACATAGCAACAACATGATTGAAGCCTCTTTCCTCGTCTTTTGTTTTAAAACTTGGGGCGGGCACAAGAATAAACTTCCTGTACCTATGCTTAAAATATCTCGCCTGATAATAGAAAAACACGTCTTTTAATTCATAATCAAAGCATGCTTTGAAGTTAAAGAGCAACGTTTTGATGTCATCATTGTATTCATAACATGTTATGCCGCTTACGCCATTGCTCAATTTCACAGTTTCTATTCTTGGGTCAAGGTGTCTAAAACATCTAGGGCAAATAGGCGGTCCGTTGTGAAGAAAAGACGCAAACGATTCTTCGCTAATCGGCTTAAAACACACTTTACAAATAGGTGTTGCAATATCTAATTTCATCTATCGCTTCTCTCATGGATTTCGTCTCTTTCTGGGCAAGGAAAAATACCTCGCCATACGGAGCGTCAATCTTACGGCCTGCTCTGCCTGCTATTTGAATCAATGTGGCCGAATTATAAATCCTCTCATTGTCGGAATTGCTCACAATGACCTGCAAGTTTTTTATAGTGACTCCGCGTTCTAGTACTGAGGTTGTGATTAAGTAGTCCAAATTGCCTTTTTTGAACTCGGATATAACCTCTTCTCTATTCAGGCATTTGCTATGTACAAAGGCCCCTTTATTCACAAATGATTTGACTTTAGAATAAATTTCTTCGCATTGATTGATTGTTGGGGCAAAAACTAAGCATTTCAGACCTTTTTTCTTATATTTGATGAGTTTTCTAATTACAAAAGCAAGTTGGAATAACTCAGAATCAAGTTTGATTTGTGGCACCGGAATATCCTTCTTATGGAACCTGGTCCTAAGTTCCACTATGCCATGTTGAGGTTTCGAGAATTCGGCGATTATCTCTTTGCTCGGAGTGGCAGACATCAAAACACAAGGCCCTCTCCTCGCCCTAGTGAACATCGCTTCAAGAACGTCATTTCCCTTGTATGGAAAGGCGTCAATTTCATCCATTACAATAAGGTCAAAATAATGATCGTAACGATAGAGCTGATGGGTCGTGAGAATTATGATATCACCTTCTAATTGATAGGAATGGTCGCCATACACCGCAACAACTTTTGAGTTAGGGAAAGCATCCTTCAGTCTCCAATAAAGCTCAATGACAACATCTCTTCTAGGCAAAGCAAAACCGACTTGTTGCCCTTGCTCCAAAGCGTATTTAATAACACCGAATGATAGCTCTGTTTTTCCTGCCCCACAAACGGCATACACAAGCGTGTCTATCTTATTCTTGTAGTTCTTGATAATGGTTGAAGAGATGGAACTCTGTTCGGATGTTAACGGATAGTGAAGAGAAAGTTCCACCTCTCGTGGGTTTGTATTGGTTTGTTTTGCTGATGAGCCGATAAACGAGATGCATTTACGACAATAGAGCTCACCACCAACTGGTTTGTGTCCTAAATACCTCGGATCGGAATTCCCACATCTTGGGCAAACAAAAGCAATACTTGTATCCACACTAATTAATAGCGTTTAAAATTCGATTTTTTCCCAAAAATTTTCAGTCAAAGAAAAAAGCAGACTTATGTCTGCTTAATTTTTTTGATTTTATTCCATCATATCAACTCTGGCAGCGTGTCTACCGCCTTCAAAGTCCGAAGTGAGGAAAATATTTGCTCTTCTAATTGCGTCTTCTGGTTTCATAAACCTTTCACCAAACGCAATCATGTTAGCGTTGTTGTGTTTTCTGCAAAGAGCAGTGACTTCATCGTCATAACCGATTCCACATCTGATGCCCTTGACCTTGTTGGCGGTGATGGAGATGCCTTCTCCTGTTCCGCAGCAGAGGATTCCGAACTGACAATTGCCATTTATGACTTCCTGAGCGCAAAGCTTGGCATAAACAGGATAATCTGCTCTATCCGGGCTATGGGTTCCAACATCAACAACCTCGTATCCTTTTTCTATAAGGTCTTTCTTAATGGCCTCTTTCAAATTAAATCCAGCGTGATCGCTTCCAACTGCTACTCTCATTTGCAATTCTCCTTCCAGTAGTTTTCTATTGTTTCAAAACGAATAGGTCCTTCTCTAATTAGTTTTACATCATTGTCAGTCACTAAAACAATGGTTGTTGGCACTAAGGATGTGCATTCTCCTTTAACAATCGCGCCAACTTGCCCATCAAACTGAGCTTTGACTTCTTCAAAAAATCTAAGAGTTGGCTCACCGGACATGTTAGCCGACGTCAAAAGACACGGTTTCCCAACTTCCTTAAATAAATTAACGCAGAAGTCATTCGCGGGGATTCTGATGCCAATCGTATCCGTACCTAATGTAACCCATTTTGGCAAATCCGGTTTTGATTTAACCAAGAACGTTATTTCTCCAGGCAGGAAATGCGCCATTAGTCGTTTTGTCTTATCATTGACGACAATGTATTTGCTTGCCTCCTCAATTGATCCGCAAGCAAGGGCAAAAGGCTTATTCGGAGCTCTTTTCTTCAAGGCCACCAATTTATTGAAAGCTTTCTCGCTATCATAGACTACTCCTACCCCATAAACAGTCTCGGTAGGAAAGGCTAGAATATCTCCATTTTGAAGCACTTTTGCTGCGATTTTATAATCTTTTTCTTCTAATATTGCCATATTTTTATTTACAGAAGACGATTAAGAATCTTGTCATTCCGTTAAGATCATTAACGAATTCATATTCATAATCGCTGAGGTTTTTCTTCATTAAGTCGGTTAGGTAATCAACGATATCGGGAGAAATTTCAAAAGCCATAAAGAGGCTGCCTTTCTTAACTTTCTTGTAGTTCTCGAATATCGATTTATAAACATTCTTATCCTTATCCATCCACAAAGCGCTAGATGGCTCATAATCCTTAACCGAATCCTGCGCATCCTCTTTATTAAGAATATAAGGGGGGTTGGACACGATAATATCGAGGTTCATCTTCTTCTCGATGAACGGTTCTAAAGCGTCTCCGATCAACGGTTCGCATCTAGTGCCTTCTTTGGCAAAATTGATTTTCGCAACTTCCATTGCGTCAGGGGAGATGTCAGTTGGGTAAATCATCCAGTTCTTAAACGATTCTTTTAAGGCAATCGTAATGCAACCGCTGCCCGTTCCGATATCAGCGGCAACCAAATATTGTCTTGGCTCATAATAATTGGAGATTCTTTCACTTATTAAAGAAACCAATTCCTCGGTCTCTCCACGTGGAATAAGAACGCGCTTATCGACATATAGCCTATGCTGAAGGAATTCGGCTTCTCCGATTATATATTCAACCGGCTCATTATTCTTTAAGCGTTCAACCTGCTGACGGAAAAGGTCATATTTCTTCATCTCTTTATCTTTATAGAAGATGACATCAATTTGGTCATGGAAGCCTTCATTCGCCATAATCAAAACTCGCAAATCCCTTGCAAGAATATCATATGGCTTGCACTCTGCATGAGCAGCGGCGAGAGCTTCCCCGATGGTTGGCATTATTTTGCCTCCTCAAGCATCTTCATTTCCTGATCGTAATGGATCAAAGCGTCGATGATTGGCTCGAGTTCGCCTTCCATAACTCTGTCGAGTTGGTTGATGGTGAATCCAATACGATGATCTGTAACGCGGTTTTGCGGATAGTTATAAGTTCTGATTTTCTCAGACCTTTCGCCCGTTCCAACTTTGAGTTTTCTTTCGTTTGCTCTCTCGTTATCCTGCTGAGCCTGATAGAAATCATGAACTTTTGCACGGATCATTCTCATACATATTTCTTTATTCTGAAGTTGCGCCTTCTCAGTTTGACAAGAAACAACTAATCCGGTCGGGATGTGAGTGATACGAACGGCGGATTCGGTTTTGTTGACGTTCTGACCTCCGGCGCCCTGCGAGCGATAAGTATCGATTTTTAAATCCTCTTGTCTGATTTCAACATCAACTTCCTCTGCCTCTGGCATGACAAGCACTGTAGCGCATGATGTATGAATACGCCCTTGGGCTTCGGTCTTAGGAACTCTTTGAACACGGTGCGCACCTGATTCGAATTTAAGTTTAGAGTAAACATTCTCGCCCTTAACCATGAATGAGACATATGAATAGCCGCCGCACGCGCCCTCAACTCCATCGAGGAACTGAAGTTTCCAGCCCTGCTCTTCGGCGTAACGAGCATACATTCTCAAAAGGTCGCCGGCAAAAATGTTTGCTTCGTCTCCACCTACTGCGCCTCTAATTTCAACGATGATGTTCTTGCTGTCATTAGGATCCACTGGAATCAAATCAACTTTAAGGGTCTCTTCGAGATTTGCCATCTCGGCCTCGATTGATTTTCTCTCTTCTTTCATCATCTCGGCGAGTTCTTCATCAGCACTTCCGAGCATCTCTACAATATCCTTTAAATCTGACTCTAATTTGAGGTAACGCAAAAATTTCTGATAAGGCGTGTCCAAACTTGCTCTTTCTTTAGAAAGCGATGTTAGTTTCTGCACGTCATTAGAAATGTCTGGAGATGCTAATTCTTGATCGATTTCTTCGCATCTTGTTTTGGTGGCTTCAAGCCTTTTACGCATGCTATCTTCCATAAAAATCTCCTTCGGCGTGGCGATTATATCACGGCAACAACGTATAGTCTAAACACAATCACACCTATTCTCACTAGTGAGAAGAATGATTTTTGAGTATAATCTATTCGAAATATGTCATACAAAGCTCTTTATTTAACTTATAGGCCTCAAACATTTGAAGAGGTCGCAGGCCAAAAAGCCATTGTCAGAACGCTCAAGAACGCAATCTCGAGAGATAAGATCGGACACGCTTATCTGTTCGCAGGACCTAGAGGTACTGGCAAAACTTCCATGGCTAGACTATTCGCAAAAGCCCTCAACTGCGAAAAGGGATTGGGCTGTCAGTGCAACCAATGCTCAAACTGCATTGCAATCACCGAAGGAACCCACCCTGATATCGTTGAAATAGATGCCGCTTCAAATAACGGCGTTGATCAGGTTAGGGAACTCATCGAAAAAGTCAGATATGCCCCATTAAGAGGTAAATACAAAGTTTACATCATCGACGAAGTCCATATGATGTCCACCGGTGCCTTTAACGCTTTACTGAAAACGCTTGAGGAACCTCCTGAAAATGTCATCTTCATCCTTTGCACAACAGAACCCCATAAAGTTCTTCCAACCATCTTATCCCGCTGTCAGAGATTTGATTTCTCCCGCATCAGCGATTCTGAGATGAAGGAAAAAATAGTTGAGGTCCTCAATAAAGAAGGCGCTACATACGATGAAGAAGGCTTAAAGACAGTGGTCTCGCTTGCCGATGGCGGTATGCGTGACGCCTATTCAATCATCGATCAAATCCTCGCTTATAGCGGAAACACAATCACAAATGACGATGTCTTGACCATCTATGGCTTAACTAGCGTAGATGAGAAGATTTCATTACTCAAGGCAATTGCAGAAGGCGACGTTAAAACGGTCGTTTCAAAAAGTGAGATGTACCTCACCGCCGGAATCGATGTCAGAAGATTGCTTAGGGAATTGATTGGAATCTTGAAGGATTTGTTGATATTTGAGAGAACAAAGCTTGCAGATTTGCTTGAAGACATAAATGAATCCGAGGCCAAGGATTTATCTTCTAGCATCAGGCCAAGCCTCTGCAATTCAATGGTGTCTTCGCTCATTGATGCTCAAAACAATCTCAAGAACATCAATGACGTCAGATCGCTATTCGAACTCTCGTTGCTTAGAATGGCATCATCCAATGTTCGTGATGAGATCGAGGAAAGGCATGTTGTTAAAAACGAGGCGCCTACATCAACGGTTCATGAAGTCGCAAAAGAGACCCCGATGCCAGAACCTGAGCCAGTCAAGGTTGAAGCAAAAGAACCTGAACCGGTTAAAGTTGTCGAGGAACCTAAGGCAGTCACCCCTACTCCGATTGCAGAAAATCCTAAACCTGCGCCTGCACCAATAGACACTTCAAAAGTCAGCGCTCCAGCCATCGCAACAGAAGGCGAAATGACCGAATTGACAATCGATGATGTGATCAAGGTCATGGTTCTTGCAAATAAAGCTGAAAGGGTTGAACTTGTTAAGGCTTGGGATAGATTGAATTCCATCAAAGATGACCCAAAACTCGGAAATTTGGCAACCCTCCTCTCGGAAGGGCATCCATTCTGTTTAAGCAAAGAAGCTTTGATCTTAGCTTACAATTTCTCCAAACTCAGCAAGAAGGCAAACATCATCATGAACCAAAAGCCTTTGCAGGATTTGGTGGAGACGTTGCTAGGAAGAAGAGTCTTCATCTATGCGATTGATCCAAATGAGAAGAACGCAATCCTAAGGGATTTCATGAGCAAGCAACAAGTAGGCTTATTGCCAAACAAAAACGATATCACTTTAGATTTTATTAAATAGGAGTTACAAAAAATGAATCCAATGCAGCAAATGATGCAGCAAGCACAGCGCATGCAGCGCGAACTTGCAAAAGCACACGCACAATTAGACGAGGAGGTCTTCACGGTTAAGAAGGCCGGAATCGTTGAAGTAGAAGTCAAAGGCTCTAGAGAAGTCGTATCGATCAAAATCGATGATGCCGCTTTAAACCCAGATGACAAAGATATGGTCGAAGAGACCATCATGATGGCAATCAACGACGCCCTCCAGCAAATCAAGAGCGCAAGCGATGCCATCGACGAGAGAATCACCGGACAATCCAAAGGGATGTTCTAATGAAAGAATTATCCTCCATCGCAAAATTAACCAACTCTTTCTCTAAGCTTCCAGGCATTGGAGTCAAGAGCGCAGAACGCATGGCATATGCCGTTTTAAGCATGAGTGATGAGGATGTAGCCGAATTCGCAGACGCAATGATCAAAGTTAAGGAAAATATCCATAAATGCCCAAATTGCGGGGTTTATACAGAAAATGAAGTCTGCGAAATCTGCAGTGATGAGACTAGAGACCACTCCCTCATCTGCGTCGTATCAGACCCCAAGGATGTCTTGACCATGGAGAAGATGAATTCATTCAACGGGGTTTATCACGTCCTGGGCGGAGTCATCGCAATCTCAAAAGGCAAAGGCGCGGATTCTTTATCAATCGACGCTCTGCTTGAAAGAGTTAAAAAAGGCGGAGTAAAAGAAATCATCCTTGCAACCAGCTCAACATTGGATGGGGAGACCACCGCAATGTTTGTTGCTAAGTTATTAGAAGGATTTGATGTCACGGTCACAAGGCTTGGCTATGGCCTGCCGATGGGCGCATCGCTGGATTACGCAGATTCCTTAACTCTAGTTAAAGCGTTCGAAGGAAGAAAGAAGATTTAATATGTTTATCACATTTGAAGGCGGAGAAGGCTCTGGAAAGACAACCGCTATTAAAAAAATTATTGCCGAATTAGAATCCAGAGGATACGAGGTCATTTTGACAAGGGAACCGGGTGGCACTCCAATAGGAGAAGAAATTAGAAACGTCATCTTAGATAAGGCAAACACTGCCATGGACCCAAGAACCGAGGCTCTTTTATATGCGGCATCGAGAAGACAGCATCTTGTCGAAAAAATAATCCCTGCCCTCAAAGAAGGCAAAATCGTCCTATGTGATAGATATCTCGATTCATCCCTTGCCTACCAAGGCGGCGCTAGAGGCCTTGGCATTGAGGAAATACTGAATGTCAACCTTTACGCCACAGAAGGCTTTGAGCCAGATTTGACGTTCCTTTTCGATATCGACCCAAAAGCAGGTTTGGCAAGAATTGCCGCCAACGCCGGAAGAGAAGTCAATAGACTCGATGTCGAGAAACTCGAATTCCATTACAAAGTTCGCGAATCATTCCATAAGGTAGCGGAGATGTTCCCTAAAAGATTTAGAATAATCGATGCATCGCAGGGACCGGATGAAGTCTTCAGTGACGCGTTCAAAGAAATAGAAAAAGTGCTTGAGAAATAATGAAATTCGGAAACTATATACAAAATAGACAACCAATCCTTTGGAGGACATTCTCCAACGCTTTATCTATGGGAAGAGTCAACCATGCGTATTTATTGAGTGGCGAATCTGGAGTGCCGTTAAAAGAGACGGCGCTATTCCTCGCTAAATCGATTTTATGTGCAAATCCCAACCCTTTGGCAGATGAAGAATGTCGTTTTTGCAAAAGAATTGAACATGGAACATATTCAGATTTCTTCATGTTGGATGGTTCATCGAATTCCATTAAAAAGGAAGATGTACAGGAAATCGTTGCTGGATTCTCCAAGACTCCGCTAGAAGAAAAAGGAATACTGATTTATGTAATTCACTTGGTCGAGAACATGACCGTTGAATCAATCAACTCACTGCTTAAATTCTTGGAAGAGCCTGGGAAAAACACATACGCGATTCTTACGACTCAAAACGAGGCCAGAATCTTGCCAACCATAATCTCTCGTTGCGAGACGATAAGAATGACCTTAGCGCCTCGCGAGATTGTCATTGAAGAAGCGATGAATTGCAACGTACCCCAAGAAGATGCTGAACTCCTCGCCTATTTCGTTAACTCAGGCGAACTCATCTCCGAACAATATGAGAGCGATGAATACCTGAATGCCAAACAATCGTTCAAGATTGCCTTGGAATCATTGAACGAAACGTCATCATACGCGCTATATTCATTTGAGAAAGACATCATCCCGATGGTTAGCAAAAAAGCGGAAGCAAAATATTTCTTGGATATGCTCACCTTGGCCTTTAAGGATATTGTTGCGTATAAACAAAATCAGCCTGTGAAGCTAGTTCAATATGCTACACTTATTCAGCCTCTAGCCAAAAAGCTTCGCCACATAGAAGATTCGCTGATTGAAATCATGAAAATCAGAAGTCAGTTAGATTTAAACATCAGTACCGCTCTTGCCCTTGAGCATGTAGCGAATTATATAACGAAAGGAAGGTAATCCCATGGAAGAAAAGCAATACTTCGTCGGCATTAGATTTGCCGGAGCTATAAAATCCTATTATTTTTCCACCACCATCGCTGATTTAAAAATAGGCGATTTAGTGGTCGTCGAAACGATTGCGGGATACGAAATCGGCACAGTTTGCACGGATTTGCAGGATATGTCGTCTTATAAGTCAACTCTTGCGTTGAAACCGATCATCAGACGCCCAAATAAAGACGATATGGCCGCTTACAAACTTGGGATCAAAGAAGCCGCGGAGGCACTTGAAATCACAAGAAGAGAAGTCGAAAAACTTGGCTTGCCAATGAATCTTATTGAGGCATTTTACACGCTTGACGGATCAAAAGTCACCATCTCTTACACAAGCGAGGGAAGAGTTGATTTCAGAGACCTTCTTAAAATCTTGGCACCTCAGCTAAAATGCAGAATCGAATTGCATCATATCGCTGCAAGGGACAAAGCCAAGATGATTGGCGGAATTGGCATCTGCGGACTTCCTCTTTGCTGTGCAACGTTCCTCAACCAATTCGATGGAATCTCCATCTCTAGAGCAAAAAACCAGATGTTAACATTAAACATCCCTAAACTCTCCGGCCACTGCGGTAAACTTATCTGCTGCTTGCTGTTCGAAGATGATGCGTATACTGAGGCGAAAAAAGATTTCCCTAGGTTCGGATCAGTTGTCACGATGGATGGCGAGGAATATAAAGTCGATGGCTATAACATTCTCTCTAAAACCGTAAAACTCGTGAGCAACGACAACCTCAAGTTTGTGCCATTAAATGAGTACAAGATCATCGAAAAGAAAAGTTACAAGCCTCAAGCAAGGGAAAATAAACGCGGATAATATGGATAGAGAACTCAATTTTCGTGGCAATAGCCCATTACTTTATCTGATATCCACTCCAATCGGAAACTTGGATGAATTTTCTTCGCGCGCCATCGATATCTTAAAAGATGTTGATTATGTTGCCGCGGAAGATACGAGAAATTCAGGTTCTCTTTTAGCAAAATTCAATATCAAGAAACCATTCATCATGTGTCATGAACACAACGAAGAAGAGGCTTCTACAAAAATAATTTCGCTCTTAAAAGAGGGCAAAAAGATCGCCTATATGTCCGATGCCGGTTATCCAGCAATATCTGATCCCGGCGAAAGGCTTGTGGCGAGATGCATCGAAGAAGGCGTTAAGGTTTCTTGCGTAAACGGAAGCAATGCAGCACTATGTGCGCTCGTATGCTCAGGTCTTCCAACTAATCACTTCTATTTCTACGGTTTCCTACCTTCAAAACCTTCGGAAAGAGATAAAGAATTGGCGAAGCTAAAAAGTAGAGAAGACACGATGATCTTCTATGAGGCTCCGCACAGAATTAACGCGACTCTCAATGCAATGAAACAGGCGTTTGGAGGCTCTAGACGAGCCTGCATCGGAAGAGAACTGACCAAAGCTTTCGAAGAGTTCATAAGAGGAGATTTCGACACTTTATGCGAGATTGACCCAGAAACGCTCAAAGGAGAAATGGTCATCGTGGTAGATAAGGCGCCAGAAAATAATGAAGTGATAACCGATGATCAGATAATCGATCTTCTCAAGGAATATACAAAAGATATGCGTTCAAAAGACGCAATTGCGAAAATCTCAAAAGAAAAAGGCGTAGCCAAGAATAAAGTCTACGACCTTTACTTAAGTATCAAATAAATATTAAGAGGCTTGTATATCAAGCTTCTTTTTATTTTTGCGTCTAATGAAGAATGATCCAACCTCATATGCCGTTAACATTCCAACACCCAGCGCAAAGAATCCAAAACCAGCGCCCAAATACGGGGTTGTGTACTTAAGGGTATATTCATATTCACCCGCGTTAGCAACGAATGAAACCATACCTCCGTTGGCGCGGTAAACATTAGGAGTTGAGGTAGAACCGGTTTCAACGTTTGTGGCAACGAGTTTCCAGCCAGCATCGTATCCGATGTTAGTGACAACCACCCTTCCTTGCGAGAAATTGGATTTGAACGTGAACTTATCGGTTTTGTAGGTCACATCTGTGAGATTATATTCTTCGGTGGAATACTTAGCGACAGAGGCATCCAAATCGTCTCTAGTTTGAGCGTACAGATTAAACTTACCGAGTCTAGTTGTACCATCTCCCTTGAAGCAGCAAACAATGTATTTAACATGTCCATCAGGATAGAAACCAAAGACTCCGCCGGCGGTGTTGACACGACCATTCTTCCAGTTGCGGATGCTCTTATATTCATAGGCGAGTATGACATTGCTCTCGGTAACCTTATTCGGATCCTCAGGGTCATCATATCTATCGCCAACGAAATAAACTCTAGGCGCTTCGCACAAACCATAACTATCGTTAGAAAGCGATGATGCACCCGTGAAATCCATTACAAAATATGTGCCATTCTTGGATGAATTGAAATAGGTCCCATACCCTGAGGTAGGATAGAAAACAACTTTCCCATAGTTCTTGAGAACCGAATCTTTCCAATCATATGTATCATCGACACTAGAAATAAGTTTAGACGAATCAATCTTGCTCCTATCGGTCATTGCAGGATCGTTTAGGAAGTCTGTTGGCGAATATGATTCCTCATCGCTGAGGTGCATATAGAAACCGTAATAATTGCCATTTGAATGGGCAGTCTCAACGTACTTCTTTTTGAAACTAACGCTGCTCAGACCAGCTGAAGATATAGATGCTTCTGGGCATGATGCAATCGGAGAGGCATCTATATTTTTCTCTTTTAATTCATTATAAACATTGGTGATAACGTCATCTTCAAAAATAGCGCCGTCAAGATATGTTCTTTCGTTTCTCAAGAGTTCTTTTGTCGCGTTGCCGCCAGACCCGTAGTCATGGTACCAATCACTCTGGTTCCTAACCGAGCTTCCGTCAACTATATTCTCGGCGTAAATATTGTCCACTCCATGTCCGAGAGGAATAGATGAGACATATGGGTTTTTGTAGATTGTCCAAGTATCGTTTTGCATAACGATTTCCGATCCGAATGGAACATTTGGACGATAATCGTTGTAGTAATAATAGCCTTCATTTTCGATGGCAAAATACTTATATCCCATGGCTGTATCAAAGCCAAATCGCTTGTTGTCATAATATCCAGACCAAGATTTCCCAACGACTCTTTCTCCATAGATATCATTTCTGTAGTATTCGTTATTTGTCATATAGCTATAGCGCGTTAAATCAGCAACGTCATAGTTAAATAATGAGTGGAATGTCGAAGCGGAGTTATAGCCCATGGCCATACCCATATTGCTCTCAAAATCGGAATCTGAATGCATACGATAATATCCGCCATCTTGCTTGGCTAGGGCTTTTAAAGTTTTAGATGTCGTGTTTACATATGAGTAACCGCCATTGAACCACCTAACATCGCGAGTTGATCCATAGATATAAGAAAGGTTCCCGGAGACAGCAGTTTCAAGAGCAATGAACCCAAAGAGTATTTGGTGAAGGGTGTTTTTCTTACTGAAGAACATGATGGCCACACTCTCTAAAACAACGAGAGCCATTTGATAATAAACAAGCCACAAGAGAGTTCTAGTAACACCGTCCCACGAGATTTCGGCAGGAACCGAATATTGATTCTTTGTATATCCGTCCACCTGTATGTATGTAATCGTTTTGTTCTTAAGAAGTTTTACCGCGAGAATCCAAGTAACAAGAGTCAGTGCGAGCGTAATTAAAGAACCAACTGGCAACTCCCAGCGTGGCGAGTCTTTGATATCGTCTAATTCCTTCATCGCATAGAAGATGATTGTAGGCACCAAAACGATATACCATCTGCCATATCCATCCCCGGAGAAGCAATAAAAGAAGTAATAGGCGAAGTTGGTAAAGAGAAGGAATGAGCACAAAGCAAAAGCGATCAGATGCTGCCATTGCTTCTTTCTACAACTCCTAACAAGTGATGTGAAGAACAATACGGTTACTGGCGTATAACAGAATAGCGAAGCAGTCCATGAGTCATACGAATAAGAGCCACCATTTAAACTGCCTTTGGCAATTGGCAACCACAGATAGTTACAAGTCGGATAGAAGAAACCGAATAATCCCTGCAATTCACGGCCTGCATTGCCTCCAACAGGCATAAATAAGTATTTGAGGAGCTGATAGGCGTCGAACGATTTAATCGACTCAATTAAAGCGTCTAAGTAAGCGACACCTCCCGATGTAGTTCTGCCCGATAAAAGGGTTTCTCTAAAAGAAGGCAGAAGAATTGGGCCGGACATTAAAATGCCCGCGGCAAAGGAACCAATTCCCAACCCTATAACCAGGAAGTTTGTTTTGATATCTCTAGTTTTAATTGTCCAGAAATAACGCCAGATAGCATATAAAACACCCCATACGCAAAGAACGATGAGGAAGAAAAACGAAATAATCCCAAGCAGGAACAAAGAGACAACCAGGCAAAGAGGTTTTTGTTCTTTGATTACCATTTCTATGCCAAGCAATATCAAAGGCACGGTGCAGGCCATCGACATGAATGACGGGAATCCTACCATGAAATTAATATATCCGCAGAAAGCAAATGCGGCAGCCCCGACTCTAGACGTTTTTTCGCTGATACCCATGTATTTGAGATAAGCTCTTAAGGCAAATGCAGCGAAGACCCCTTTGACCATAGATGCTATCAAGAACAGTTGAGGCATCCAGTTTCGTGGGAAAATGAATGTCCACAACAAGAAGGGATCAAATAACCCATAATAAGAATTGGAACCAATATTGTCGGTACCCAAATATGTATTGGTGCTATACATTGGGAAATGACCGGTTGTGAAGAATTCGTGCCAGTTATCCCAGAAAGTGTAGGCCATCGAAACATACTGAGAGGAATAATCCCATCCATAGATGGCGGCGCCTCCATTGAAGAAGAAGGTATAGCCACACCACAAAAAAGCAACAACGAACATAAACAGTCCGAAGTAGAATAAAGAGTTTATATCGAACAAGAAGGGGAAACGTTCCTCAGTCCACTGCCTAAAAGAAGATTTGGTTTTATAGTTACGATAATCTCTTAATGACGTTTTACTCTCTTCGACCTTTTCTGCCATTTAGCCTCCGTTTTGGGTTTATATGAGGGTTTTGAAGATTTTTTCTTGGCTTCTGCCAATAATTTTTCTTCTTTTTCCTGCTGATGCGTTTTAAAGAAAAGCTTTTTGAATTCATCTGGTATCGGAGCCTTGAAATCAAACACCTTTCCGGTTAACGGATCGGTGAATACGAGTTCATAAGCGTGCAAACCGAGTCTCTTGATGGGGTTGATAGGTTCGCCATATTTATCATCACCGATGACATGGTGACCGATGTTTCCCAGCTGGACACGAATCTGATTTTTCCTACCAGAATCGATATGAACGTCAAGCAAAGACATACCATTCTTGGAAGCAATCTTCTTGTAGTTTGTAATGCAAAGTTTTCCATGCACTCTATCTTTCGTGACATACATGAGTTGCGTGACATCACTCATTGCCAAATAATCCTTAAGATGGCCTTCATCACTGATATCTTCGCCTTCAACGATTGCGTAGTAAGCTCTATCCTTGATGATATCCTGCCAATTTTTCTGCAAAAGTTCTTTGGTGGCGTAGTTTTTAGCGAACATCAAAACACCGGATGTATCTTCATCCAATCTATGAACAATGAAGATTCTGGCGTTTCTATCGGTTTGATTGATATATTCTTGGACGATTCTATAAGCGGTTCTGCCTTTTTCCCTGTCGCTAGCAACGGATAAGAGGCCCGAAGGCTTGTTGATTACAATCAAGTTCTCATTTTCAAAAATGATAGGCAGGTTCTTCCTTTGCCTTTTTTGAATCCTGGTCCACGATAAAGTGACTTCATCTTCAGGATATAGGTGGAAACTGAATAAAGAAACAGGTGAACCCCCTACCGCAACCTGATGGTTAGCGATAATGCGTTGAACGTTGTGTCTAGATTGTGCAGGGATTTTCTCACACAAAAAATCGAGTAAGGTAGTCTCGTGATGAACGACAAAAGTCTTGGTTTTGTTAGGATCAATTTTTCCTTTATTTTTGTTCTCGCGATGCTTTCTAGTTTTAGTGTCGTTCTTATTCATGGCCTATATATTATCAAAGATAAGCGAAAAAAGTTACATTGATTAAAAAATGAAACAAAACAAAAAGCGCCTAAGCGCCTTTATGTTTAGATTAGATGCCAAGATAATGGCTGAGTACCACCCAGACGCCGAGAAGGATGAGAATACACCCTCCGACAATGCCGGATATTTCATATTTACCTTTGAGAAGTTTATCAATCTGCCTTCCAAGGAAAACGCCAATAAGTGAAATGATGAATGTGCAGCACATGATGATTACCGCATGCAACCAGATCGTGGTTGTTGTAGACATTGCAATTCCTTCAGCGTTTTTATTGTGGAACGCAACACCTGTTGCAAGAGCATCGATTGCGGTGGCAACACCCATTATAAGCACTTCTTTAAAAGAGAATTTCTTGAGGATTTTTTCCTCAGCAGGTTTCTTGATATCCTGTATGGATTCAATAAGCATTTTTCCACCGATGAATAGGAGCAACGCAAATGAGACCCAGCAAACTATTATGGACATGATGTTGCCGGCCTTTTCTCCGCCAGCTTCGCCAACAATAACTTCAATTATTTCAACAATCCAGAATCCGGTTAACGGCATAAGAGCCTGCATAACACCGAACGTTCCGGCAATGAAGAACCCTTTTCTCTTATTGATATCGGTATACACCAACCCGTCAGTGATGGATACGGCAAACGCATCCATGGATAGGGCGATACCGAATAAGAAAATTTGAATAAGAATCTCAAATGTCATAACCACAACTATACTACAACGCTCCTAATACCGTTAGTATTAGATTAGATGAAAATGCTTCAGTGCTCGCTCAATACCATCTGATGAACAATGCCCGGTAATGTAGGTGGCAACAGCTTTCACCTCATCTTTACCGTTTTCCATAGCCACGAATTCCTTAACGTGTTTTGAGATGGAGATGTCTTGTAAATCATCACCAAAACCAATGGCATCATCCTTTATATAGCCAAAATAATTCATAACGGAATCTATACCGTCTCCTTTTTGATAAACAATTGGCAAAATATCAACTGCGAAAGGCGTATATCTGCTAAATATCAATTCAGGAAAAGTGGCTTTTATATCATTGTCAAAATCATCGGCGCAGAACAAATGAAACTGGGTTAATTTCTCTTTATGGGTGTCGGTTCTAACGGGCACAAAATCTTCAAAATACGTATAAAATTGATTTGCGCAATCATTAAAACCACCGCAAATCCACCGCGTTTCAAGTCCAATCATCTCAAAACTGATGTTTTTTTTGATCAGATAATCGAAAAAACTTTTTGATAAATTTTCATCAATTGTGGTTGATTTTATGAACTTATCTCCAACCTTAACGGTTCCGCCAGAACTGCCAATTACAGCATCCCATGTGATTCCGAGTTTAAAACATCCAAGTTTCTCAATTGAGTCATTTGGCCTAGAAGTGCAAAGACATATTTTTAGCCCTTTTGATTGAGCCTTTTTCAATGCAAAAATAACATCATCCGAAAAGCGTCTATTAAAGCCATCGTATATGGTGTTATCTATATCAAAAAACGCAATCTTAAAACCCATGCTGCGATTATAACAAAGTTATTTGAGTTTATCCTCAACAGTTTCTTTATATGTCTTATAAAGTAATGAATTACATTCTTTTATAAGATTCATATCTGGCTTAAAAATCGCCCTGTCATAAGTCATCAATCCGTTTATTTCATCTTCAACATCCGAAATCTGAGTGTAAACGGAGATGGATAACCCATCTTTTGTAATGGCTTTGACCAAATCTCGTTTATAAACCTTTTCAATGGCATTATTTAATTTCGAATTGTCTTTGTATGTTGCATATCCAAACGTTTTGGCAGTGAACATATGACCCTCAGACGGGAGTGAGTAGCCGCCGAATTCGGATAAAGAAAGGATGCGTTTATGATCTGTTTTTGGTTTCGGTGCGCGGAAATAGATATGTCTGCTGTTGAAGTCCCCGACCCCTTTGTCATACCAACCGGATGTGGCATCAATTAAGCAATCCCCGACATATTCCTTCATTTTTGAATACATTTCTTTTGCTCTGAATTGCCCCCAGCCTTCGTTAAATAAAGCCCATATGCAAATGCATGTTGGCGATGACAATTGCTTGATGGTCGAGTACATATCCATCTCGTAACGCACCATGGATTCCGGATTGCCTCTTCCAAGAATCTTGTTATCAATATCGTTAATGTCGTAATTTATAAAAGGTCTTGTGTTTATTAAAAATTTTGAATATTTAGAACCTGAATTTACTAAATCCTGCATTACCAAGACACCCTTGATATCACATTCGTAATACCATCTCATGCTTTCGATTTTTATATGCTTTCTAAGGCAATTAAATCCTGCTTCTTTAATCTTATCTATATCATAAGATATTGCTCTCTCGCATGGGGCGGTTAATCCACTATCAGGCCAGTATCCTTGATCGAGTAAGGATGACAAAAAGACAGGCTTATCGTTTAAGAAAAGATACTTGATTCCGGATATCTCCCTTCCTTCCAAATGTCTAAATCCAAAATGAGATACAACACGATCATCGCCTAAATTAAAAGTGACATCATATAGGTTAGGTTCATCTGGAGACCACTCCACAAAATGGTCGGATAAATCGATTTCAGTAGGTCCATCAGGATTTAGAAATACATTTAAAATATCTGAATTTTGTAAAGAAATTGTACAAGAAACAATTTTTTCCAAATTGCTTTTAGCCGAAATAACAACCTTTTTATCTTTCCATGATGGTTTAATCGAGATGTCTTCAATATAAGTTTCGGGAACGAATTCTATATATACATCACCCCATATACCGCTGGTTGGAGTATACCAAATGCCCCCTCTCTCATTACTTTGCTTTCCTCTGCCGTAAATCTCGCTGTCAGTATCGTCTTTAACCACCACTTCTATTACGTTATCTTCCTGGATGTCATCTATCACAAACGAGAAGGAAGTATATCCACCTTTATGTTCGCCAATCTTTTTACCATTGAAATTCGCAATGCACTCTTGATCAACGGCGGAGAAGTGAAGCAAGGCTTTCGACCCAATATATTTAGAATCCACTTTGAATGACTTCCGATAGTGCATATAGTCATTAGCCTTTATGCCCATCCCAATTTGCGAAAGAGGCGTTTCAGGAGCAAACGGGACAACTATTCTTTTAGAATACGTTTCAGTTGTATCTTTCTGATTAACCTCAAAATCCCACCACCCATCTAACATCATAAAATCTCTTCTTTCAAAGTACGGATTCGGGTGTTGTTTAAATGGAGAATTTAAATCGATCTCAGACGTAAATATTGAATTCATAAATTAGCCTTATATTTTAATAATGATACAATAAATCACATATTATGAAAAACGCATTAATTATCTCTAAAGAATTAGAAAAGAAACAGGCAGATGCCTGGGTCTTGGTGGATTATGAAAATCGCAATCCATCCGTCCCTTATTTTGTTGGCAAAAGAATGCTAACAAGAAAAATTATCTTTGTGTTCGAAAAAGACAAGGCATATATAATTTGCCACACAATAGATACAGTGTTCTTAAACGATCCAGAAATAACTAAAGATTTCGAATTAAGGATCTACAAGACATGGCAAGAAATGCTTGATATAGAAAAAGAGCTGCTTAAAGGATTCAAGCGAGTCCTTATGGATATCTCAGAGGATGGCCTTCTTCCTAGGGTATCTCTAGCGGACTTTGGTTCTGTTGATTTTGTCAAAAAACAGGGAATCGATGTTATATCAAGCGCTGATTTGCTTCAAACAATAAACGCCGCATATGACGATGAATCTTATGCACTCCAGCTTAAGGCCTGTGAGACAACGCTCAAAATTAAAGATGAGGCATTCCAAAAAATCGGAGAGCTCATTTCTAGAAACGGCGAGGCGGACGAATTTGAAATCCAACAATTCATATGCAATAGATTCCATGAAGAGGGAATGATATATGATGATGAGGCAATAGTCGCAGTCGGTCCAAACGCATCCAATCCACATTATGGCCCTACAGCTAAAAAATCCTCAAAGATTCATGAAGGTGATTTAGTTCTTATTGATATGTGGGCCAAGTACGACAATCCAAAAGGTGTTTATGCAGACATAACCTGGATGGCGTTTATCGGAGATGAAGTTCCGGAAGAAATGAATAGAAGATTCAACATCCTTAAAACCGCAATAGACAAAGGATTCAAGTTCATTGAGGATACATCAAAAAAGAGACCGGTTATGGGTTATGAGGTTGATAGAGTCGTTAGAGACTATATCGAATCGGAAGGATATGGAGAATATTTTACACATAGAACAGGGCACAATATTTCTGTCGATATATCGCCTCATGGACCAGGGGCAAATATAGATGATTACGAATCTCACGACACAAGGCAGTTAATAGATGGAACCACATTCTCGATGGAACCAGGTATATATGTGCCTGATTATGGAATGAGATCGGAAACAAATGTGGCAATGCGTAATGGCAAACCAACATTCGTTGCTGGAAGGCAGAAAGAAATTACAAAAATTACCATCAAATAAGATGGTTTTTTTATAAAATCACGAAAAAGCGCTTAGCACATTTTTTTAGGAGTGCTATTTATATGATAAAATAGCTTATAGCAAATGTTGTGAAAGAGTGCTAATGATAATAAATTGTAATTAATATGCGATTGTTTCTTGTTGTTATTTATACCTAATTTCAAGTTATATAATGTATAAATCAATTGCAAAGAAATGTAGATTTTTTATGTCATTTTTATCTTTTATACTTTTTTTAAACATAAGAATAAAAGTTTCACAAAATACTGTTTTAACTCTTTTTAATTAAATTAAAAGACGCAGTTTCAACAACTACGCCCTCAAATCAAGGTTGATACAATTTACGCCAACAAGTCAGTGAAGAGCGAGTCGACATACTTTGATAAGTCAATTGGGCTCACCTCTACCTGAAGCCCTCTTTTCCCACCAGATACATATATCGTCTCAAACAGTTGTGCAGTTTCGTCAATGAAAGTGACAAATTTCTTTTTCATTCCAATTGGAGAACATCCTCCATGGACATAACCAGTCAGCGGTAACAATTCTTTCTGAGGTATTAAATCAATGAACTTGGAATGGGAGATTTTTGCCGCTTTTTTAAGGTCTAGATTTCCGTTTACAGGCACACAAAATACATAATGTTCTTTCTTCTCGTTAAAACAGACCAGCGTCTTAAAAACGGCATTCGGGTCCTCTCCGACCGCCTTAGCTACTTCCTCTCCGTTCACAATGTTTTCATCATACTCATGAGGCTCGTATTGGATGTTTGCTACATCCAATAATCGCATTACATTTGTTTTGTTCATACCACTATTATATAAAAGAAAAGCCTTCGTGAAGAAGGCTCGTGATCTTTTTCTTTAATTACTTAGCAAGGATTCCGTTCACACCGCTAACAAGGGATGCAACAGCAGCAACAGCAGTGCAAGCTCCGCAAGCGATTCCGCCCCAGTACAATGAAGCGGCGAATTGAGCAGCGAAGAACATTGGAGCAAGGAAGAATATTACGGCAGATGCTGCGAATAACAATCCGGAAACAACTGAGAGGAATGAGACAAATTTGTGTGATGTTTTCTCATCGCCTAACAAATTGAAGACCGATCCTAAGACCGAGAAGATACCGCCAACGACCAAGAAGACAAAGACTGCGATGAATGCCGGAAGAGCATCGCCGTCATTCTGACGCATGCCCGCATCGTTTCCGAACATTAAGTCGTAGCCACGGACATATGTTTCAAGTCCCTCACCGCCAAATGAGACAGCCTTAGCAATTAGGAAGAGGAATGTTGCAACGATTGCGACTGCTGCAATAGCCGAGAGTAATGAGTTTATTTTATTCTTTTTCATATAATGCACCTCTAAATAACACTTTAAATGCCTTAATATCTTACTAGTAACACTCTTCTTTATCAAGAAGAGCAATTTCAAGCTTTCGAAATTGTAACTTTTATCGACTCCCCAGTCATATTCGAGAAGCTTACAGTGTAATCAAATGATGTACCGTCATTCATCTTTTTGGATGAAGGGAATTGGTTGGAGAATTTGCTAAAGGAGAACGTATCTCCATTTTGGAATAGTGTTGAATTTCCAGCCTGCCTAACCATTTTTCCATAATTCTTTCCTGAACAATCGATTAATTGGATTAAACGATAGGAAGGGTTTAAATAATTATACGAATTAGCAGAAGAAGTTTTGGGCGTGTTCGTGTGTGCCACAACCGTTAAATCATAAGACGTTGACTTCAATGTGTCCGTATATGACATGTTTCCCCATGATCTATTGGTTGTGGAATAGTGCGATGTAGCCAATCTAGCATCAACATGGTAGATACGGACGCCTCTTTCGGTGAATCCTTGAGCCACGTTTGAATATGGGGATGAGGAATCTTTGGCGTTAAGAACATCGGGAGTGTAAAACTCCATCATTATGTATTCGTCAAACGCAGAGCCATTAAATCCACCACTGGTTGGCAAAATGATCGCCTGTCCTGAGGTTGATGATGGCTTCAACATAATCTCGGTTGAATCGGTGACTAAATATGGCTCAATCCAACCAAGTGCAAATTTTGAGTAAGCGCAATGATCAATCACGTTGTAATCCATCATATCAACATAGCCCATTGGACTACAGGATTGGTTATAATCGTAATAATCATCCAAACCCATTAAATGTCCGGTTTCATGGATAAACGTGTGAGCGTCGAGTCCTTGTTTGCCATAGCCTTCGTCCATGAAATCATATGAACCCCAACAATAATGAAATCCAACAGGAGAGTCCACGTTTCCCTCCCATTCATAATCGGCAAATGTGTAAGCCCAGAAAACATCATTATCCATGGATGGGTTAACCGAATAATCCGGAGCGGAATAAACAAGCCAAATTCCATCTATGTATCCATCACCATCGTTATCGAATTGTTGGCAATTATCTCCGGTTGTCTTTTTATACCAGGCAACGGCTTCCTCAAGAATCGTCCAAGTTGGATCATACTGACTTGAATAGTAATAATCGCTTCCATCAAATGAGGCGATCTCTTCAGCGGTGTATCCGCAGGCGAACCAATCCGAAACGGTTCCCGTGATATTTAATTTTCCATAACTCGATTTCTTATAAAAAGAAGATAAGGATTCCCATGACGTGTCGTTAGATTCGCCGAAGAAACATTTCTCGATTCTAGCCTTATTTGCAGCGGTAGCATTCTTTTCGTAACCCTTAATTGTGACAGGAATTACAAGGATATTTTGGTTTCCTAAAGATTTCAGGGAATGTTCCTCACTTGAATCGGTGACATCCGATTGAACAATCGTGGTTGAAACAACAGACACATTCTCATATTCAGTTTTGCTCGTGTCAAAAGATTCAGATTCAGCAGAATGAGACCCGTGGTTTGTTGAATTCTGATCAGGAAAAATGGTGTTGATACTGCAAGAAGTTAAGGCAAGAATACCAATAAAAACAGGCATCAATAAATGTTTTTTATTCATTTTTATACCTCCGGTGCTTCTAAGGAGAATGTAACTTCAATACCTGAAGCTGACATCTTTCCGAATGAGATGTACCACGAGAATTCAGACCCATCATTCATTGTCGTTTTGTTGGGGAATGAGTCTTTATATTCCTCAAATGAGAAGATGTCTCCCGTTTGAAATAAGGATGAATTGCTTGCGATGTTGTTAGGGTTATTAATCGCGAAATTTCTTTTTAAATAGCAATCCATTTCCTGGATAAGGCAATAACTGCGATCTTTGGTGCCATTAATCCAGTTTTTGGATGGATGTCCATCATCAAGATATGGAGTATTGGAATGGGCTAAATCAGTATAAGTTGTAGTCGATGTTTCAATCTCATTGGTATATCCGGTCGCCTTTAGATTAGATATCTTTGCCAATCTGGCATCAACGTGATAAATACGGACTCCGTACTCGCTAAATCCAAGCGGATATCCCTTATATCTAGTTGTTGAATCTTTTAGATTAAGGCCGGTTGGAGAATAGTATTCAATCATCATATATTCATCGAAAACGCTGCCATTCCATCCATTACTTGTAGGAATAATGACGCAATCTCCCGTGGATTGAGATGGCCTTAAGGTCAATGTGGCAGTTTTGGTTTCTTCATTCAATCTATCTTCGGTGACAAGATATGGGGTAACCCATCCCATTTCAAATTTTGTGAAAGCGTTGTGATCAATGATATTGTAATCAAGCATGTCGATACAACCCATTGGACAGCAATTTCCATAATAGTCGTAATAATCTTCGGCCCCCATCATATGAGCCGTTTCATGAATGTAGGTATGTGCATCAAGTTTCCAGATTCCATATCCATCAAACATGAAATCATAGGATCCCCAGCAGAATGCGTTGGCAACAGGATTTGTCGGATCGGCAACGGAATCATTGTTCCAATAGGTATATGCCCAAAATGTCTTTTTCGACAACTGAGTATCATTTGTGTAATTAGGGCATGAATAAATCATCCATACTCCATCGATATAGCCATCTTGGTCGTAATCGAATTCTGAACAGTCGGAACCACTAGTTTTTTTATAGGCATCAACTGCCGCGTTCAAAATGGTTCTAACGCCTGTCGCTTGGCTTTCATCGCCCAAAGATGCGATCTCTTCAGCGGTATAGCCACAGTCATACCAGTCAGCAACCGTACCGGAAATATCTAATTTTCCATACGAGGACTTGTAATAGAAACTTGACACAGAATTCCATGCTGTCTCACTGGCGTCCCCAAAGAACGTTTTTATGATGTTTTCTTTGTTCGATTCGGTTGCGTTTCTCTCATAGCCCTTAACGGTTATTGGGAGGATGAGGATTTTCTTTTTCCCTTTGGTAAGGAAGGAGGATTTTCCTCGCGATTCATTTAAGTCGTCAAGCGTATGTTTGCTTGATACCTTTTCTAATTCTCCGGTGTTTATGATAGACATCGAAGAGTCCCCTCCTCCGAAAGAAAACTCACAGCTGACCGCAAACAGTGCAACTGTCGTGAATCCTAAGATTTTGAGAAGAGGGTATTTTTTCATATAACTTATTTGTCGTTATCGATTGGGTTTCCAAACTCATCAATTGCGATAGGGTTTGGATCGTAATCCGATGAAATTGAAACATAGAAGGCAACGCTCAAATAAACGAGCATGGCGATTCCAAGCAATCCACCAAACCAGAAGATTGTCTCTCCGGTATGCGAATAAGCGTCCAAGAACGGATAAGAAAAACAGATTGCAAACAAGCCGAGAACTCCACAAGCTCCGCCGCAGATTTTATATCCAAGCGTTGCATCACCGTCTAACATCTTTTTAATAAAGAAATAGATCATGGCGGCGGCAAAAACGGCCGCAAGAGCGTAGAACACTCCGGCTCCAACAACGGATTTATCAAATTCAACAAGTGAGTTGAAAGCGAAATAAATCGATCCAACTAACGCAGCGGTAATGGTTGCCGCTATGTGAGAAACTTCTTTTCGAAGAAGCGTATCGAAGAATAAAACTCCTGCGCAAACGGTGGCAACCGGCAGCATAACCAATATAGCAACAGCCTGTTTGAATGTATTTACTTCACTGAGTTTTGCATATTCGGAATATACGTATGTGACACCCTTATATTCGATTGTGGAATTCAACTGATTAAAAATCGTAATCATTCCAAGAACAGTTAAAAACGCGAGGAGGAGGAAGGCGAGCAGTGAAAGGCCGGCCAATGTATCAAGTTTCTTATTCTTATTCATTTGCTTCTCCTTTCATGGAATCGATTCTAATAATCTCTTCCTGGTATCGTTTTTCCTCAGCCCCATTACATAAGACAAAGTGTCCTGGAACGACCTCTCTAAGAGACGGTCCTTCGAGTTTGTAATCATGAGCAGTTGCTGGATTATAAACCTTTCTAATACGGTTCTTCTCACTTCTTGGATCCGGTTTAGGGATGGCGGAGAGAAGCGCTCTCGTATATGGATGCAATGGGTGAGCGAACAATTCATCGGATGTAGCAAGTTCAACGAGGTGCCCAAAATACATGACGGCAATCCTGTCGCAGAAATATTTGACAACGGATAAGTCATGCGCGATGAAAAGCATCGTTAAACCCATCTCCTCCTTAACCCCATTAAGCAAATTAAGAATCTGGGCACGAATGGAAACATCAAGCGCGGAGATAGGCTCATCGCAAATAAGCAGTTTTGGATTCATTATTAAGGCACGAGCGATACCAATACGTTGTCTTTGTCCACCTGAGAATTCATGTGGATAACGGGAAGCGTATTCAGGGATTAAGCCGACTTTTTCAAGGATTTCCGCCACTTTCTTGTGATTTTCAACAGGATTCCTCATCCCGCGTATTTTCAAGCCTTCCTCAATGATAGACTCAACTGTCATACGAGGGTCAAGGGAGTCAACAGGATCCTGGAAGATCATTTGGATTTCGGTTGTGAGTTTTGGATTTCTATGATGCTTATCAAAATTAGCGGAGGCAATCTGTTTCTTTATTTCGTTAACCTTATCGATATTGCCATTTTTCTTGGCCTCTTTGAGTTTTTCCTCAAGATCATAAGTACCAGCGGCAACTCTATAGCCTTTATAATAGACTGAACCGCCTGAAATATCGTAAAGTCCGATGATTGAACGTCCGGTTGTGGTCTTACCGCAGCCTGACTCACCGACGATTCCCAAACATTCACCTTCTTGAACTTGGAAGGTGACGTCATCGACCGCTTTTGTAACAAAGGATCCAGAACCGAAATATTGCTTTAAGTGCTCAACTGAGAGAATGGTGTTATTCTCCACTAATTCTGGGCGATATGTGACTTTTACCATACTACTTACCTGCCTTTCTTAGTGAATTCTCAATACGTGTAGAGACAATCTTCGGCATTGTGGCTTCAGGTGCTCTATCATCTAGCAACCAGGTTGCAGCGTAGTGAGTATCTGATAATTGATACATCTTAGGCTCTATTTTGAAATCGATGCCTAAAGCGTATTTAGAACGGAGCGCAAATGCATCTCCCTCTGGCGGGAAGAGCATATTTGGCGGAGTACCAGGAATTGCCTCAAGTTTCTCTTTTGAGTCAACGTCTGGAATTGATGAAAGCAAAGCCCATGTGTATGGATGGGCTGGAGAATAGAAAATATCTTCAGCAGTGCCGTATTCAACAATCTTACCCGCATACATGACGGCAACTCTATCTGCCATGTTGGCAACAACGCCTAAATCGTGCGTGATGAACATAACGGACATGTGTCTGGCCTTTTTAAGTTTATTGATAAGCTCAAGAATCTGGGCTTGGATTGTGACATCAAGAGCGGTTGTCGGCTCATCACAGATAAGGATATCCGGGTCAGCTGTCAAAGCGATTGCGATGACGATACGCTGTCTCATACCGCCAGAGAACTCAAACGGGTATTGATCGTATCTCTTCTCTGGGTATGGGATGCCAACTTCCTGCATGATTCTGAGCGCTCTTCTCTTTGCTTCCTTGTTTGTGACTTTGAGTTCAGAGATATAACGCCTTCTTTCGGAGATGAAGTTAGCGAACTGATCAATCTGTGGCTTATATTCGGCGTCGATCAAACTTTGCTGATAGACATGCTTGCCCCATGCGACGTCTTTTAGATTAAAGAGTTCGGATTCACGGATATTTTCATCATTAGCTTCAATCGCCTTAATTTCTTCGTTAAATCTGGCTGTTTCTTTTTCGCAAGCCTCTTTATAAGCGGCTTTTGCAGCCTCTAAATTTTTCTTTATAACCGCTTCTTTTTCTTTGTGACGAGCCTTAACGGTCTTCACAAATTCATCGGTTTTCTTCTTGGCTTCAACCTTCTTAGCAGCTAAAACTTTCTTATCTTCAGCGATGATCGGAGTCAATCTGGCTTTCTCTTCTTTATAGTGTTCGATGGCTGCTTGAACATCTTCAGGCTTTGATGATTTATCCTTCTTCTTGAAAGAAATGTCGTCTTTAGCAAGTTGGAGAAGTCTTTGATCGTTCTTCAATTTGATGAGTTCATCATTGATGATGTTGTCATAAATTCTTTTGACCTTATTACCATTGGTGATCATGACCTCGGTAATCTGTTTTCCAATTTTCTTAATCGGGTTTAAAGATGATAAAGGATCTTGGAAAATCATACCGATCTTAGTGCCACGGATTCTATGAAATTCGTCTTCAGCGATTTTAGTTAAATCCTCGCCCTCATATGTGATTTCTCCAGAATCGATGTGTGCATTAGCGGCAAGGATTCCCATGATGGCTTTAGAAGTGACGGATTTGCCTGAGCCGGATTCGCCGACAATGCAAAGCGTCTCGCCTTTATATAAATCGAAAGCAACACCTCTAACAGCCCTAACAAAGCCATCATCGGTCGCGAATGATATAGCAAGGTTTCTGACGGAAAGAGCAATTTCCTTTCCTTCTGGAACCGTGCCAACTGTATATGGGTAATCGATCGTACCCACGCTGTGTTTACCATTTTCCATTAGATAGAAGCTCCTTTCGTTGATGGGTCGAATGCATCACGTAAGCCGTTGCCAAAGAGGTTGAAGCAAATCATGATGAGCGACATGACAATTGATGCAGAGATGATCATGTATGGATATAACTGGATGAATGACTGCGCGTTTGAAAGAGTCAAACCAAAGGATGTACCGCCCTGGAAGGAAAGAGCCCCTGGCAATAAGTATGAAATGGATGCCTCCGAGAAAATGACGCTTGGAATCATAAGCGCTGCACTGGTAACGATTGTTCCGATGCCGTTTGGAAGAATATGCAAGAAGATAAGTCTCCAGTCGCTTGCGCCAAGTGTTCTAGAAGCGAGAACGTATTCACGCCCCCTATATCTGTAGAATTGGGAACGAGTGACACTTGCGGTACCCATCCATCCGGTTAAGCATAAGCAGAACAGGAATACCCAGAAATTCGATTTTTTAAAGAGCAAGACGATGAGGGTCATCAAGACAATGAACGGCATGCCGCCCAAAATTTCGGTAACACGTTCCATGAGCATATCAACCCATCCGCCGAAGTAACCGGAGACCGAGCCCCAAATAACGCCAATGATAATATTGATTATGGAAGCAAGAACGCCTAATTCAAGCGATGTTAAAAGTCCGGCAAAAACGACCTTGAAGAAGTCATGGCCTCTCTCATCTGTGCCAAAGAAGAACTTAATTGGCTTGCATTCTGCAATGTATCCTTTGTAATAGAAGAACTTATAACGGCTTATAGAGCAATGGAGAGAATTAGCCTCATCAGTGAAGAAGACAGTTCTAGTTACGCTTAGGGCCTTCAATGCTGGACACTTTGCCTCGCCTAGTTCGGTTAACTGAAGCTCTGCCAAATCGAGTGTGTCGATATCGTAATAAAGCCCATCTATTTTCCAGAGGTCTTTGCTCTCAAATGTGACCTCTTCCGTTTTCTTGGTAGAAGTTGTCAAGAATCCAGCATCACCATCTGTATAACCCTTGAATGAATTGTATCTATCGCACTCTTCTTGAGTGTAGTATGTTGCATCTGTCTTGATATCGCCAACTGAACGGATTTTTGAATTTTCATTCTTCGAGAACCACTGATATTCCTCTTTGAGATAGCCTTTGGCGTAGAAATCTTGAAGATCGGTCTCAGTGAAATCTCCTTCATCGTCGCAGTAAGCTGCAGCGTAATAATCGTAAGTGAAGGAACCTTTTAAGATTTTGGAATGATAAAGGCTGATCGTTGTGTCCTTAACATTTGGACCATAAGGGTTCTTCCAGGTAGAAACCGCTGCTGTGGCATCGCTAAAGCCAACGTTATGCTCTGTGTGTACTGTGATTCCGTTATCTTTGGAATCAGTCCAATACGTGACATCCTCCCCATCTTTTTTGAATTCGAGGTTATCTATATATAAAGTCTTCTTTTCGGTGCTCGCCTTTAAGCAGAAGCCGACTGAGGCTGATTTGAAAGTGAATGATGAGGTGTAGTTAGGGTTTGCCTTGATTTGCTCAATCATATCCGTAACAACAATCTCCCCATATTTGGAAGATTCAACACCAATTTCAAATATTCCAGTACCATCCGATGCTTTCTGATCTGAGAAAACGCAGAATGAGTAAACTGGATTGTTTCCCGCCCCTTTGCAGTATTCCTCATTTATTGTGTATTTGACGGAATATGTGGCATCGAGGTCCAAATTGAAGGTTGGGGATGTAATGTAGCCGTCATAATTATATGGAGAGTCTGTGGTCAAGGAGATTGAACCGCCTCTACCATATTTCAAAACGATTGCCGATTCAGAATCCTGATATGTAGTAGTTACATTGATTGATGAGACATCGCCAATGCCTTCTTTTCTGTATTTGACATTGCCATTCTCATCGGCAGCAGGATATCCCGAATCTGGGTCAAGGGTAACATCTTTCACCTTGCCTGTGCCATCTAAGAATCCGCCGTTATGCTTGCTGAACCATTTAGGCGGGAGGAAAGTAGCGAGGTCGTTATTTGCGTCAATGTTGTTCCTGTCGGCATTAGGGACAATGATAGCCATCAAGATAAGCACGCCCAAAATAGAAGCCGCCACGACTGATGACTTATTTTTAACGAATCTCTTGAATGCATCCTTCAAGAATGTGGTTGGTTTTGTTTTGAATTTCTGTTCGTATATAGACGAATCAAGCTGAACGAATTTGAAGTCCTGAGACTCATCAAATTGAACTTTGTTATTGGAGACATCTTCAGCAACGACGGTCTCTTGTTTTTTCTTCTTTGCCATTATTTGCTTGCCCCCATTCTAATGCGTGGATCGACAATTCCATAAGACAAGTCGATCACGAGTGTTGCGAGTAATCCGATGATTGTGTAAATAGCCATGTCAACCATGACAACGGAATAATCCTTTGCCGTTAAAGCGTTAACGAACAATTGTCCGATGCCAGGAATACCGTAAAGTTGCTCAAGAATCATGGATCCGGAAAGAATGCCGACGAACTCGCTGATAATCATCGGAACAATCGGAACCATGGAGTTTCTGAGCGCATGTTTGACAACGGCCTGAGCTCTAGTAAGACCTTTTGTTCTAGCAAGGAGCAAGAACTCCGATGACATGACCTCACATAATTCTGCACGAGTGTAACGAGCAAAACCTGCAATTGAGCCAAAGGACAAAGCAGCAACCGGGATGATATAACCCTTAAGTGAAACGAGCCAGTTCTGTGCCTGGGAAATTGATGGCCATTGATATCCGACCCATCCCAAACCATATGCGAGCCAAATGAGTAAGAATGAAATGAGAACGAAGGATGGAACTGAGATAAAGACCATAACCAATGTGGATATGATGTGATCGGTTAATTTATTTTTCTTTAAAGCGGCCCAAATGCCAAGTCCAATTCCGCACGGAACCGAAATGAACATCGCGATAATATTCAATTTCATTGAAACAGGCAACTGTCTCATGATGATCGAAATGGCTGTTGCACCGATAGAAATCGAGGTTGAGGTTCCCCAATCCCATTTAGTGACGATATTCTTCAACCATGTGAAGTACCTTGTCATGATAGGAAGTTGTACATAGAAAACAGACTTACCAGAAGTAAGCTTGAATTCATAATCCGAGGCTAGCGTACCAGCGACATACTGCTGGTAAAGATTGCCCATAGATTCATCAACTCTCTTGTAGTAGCCAAGAGAAACCTGAGTCTGATAGAACTCAAAAATTGCCGTATCGCTTCCCCTAGGTACCTCAACAGGTAAGCATTGGAGAAGGATGTAGGTCAATGAGAGGATTATAAATGTCGTAATGCATAACAATCCCAACCTTTTCAAAACATATTTCCACATAAAAAACACCTCAAGCAATAGCTTGCACAACAAAATATATCACTATGCTTTTGCAAGGTAAACAAAAAGGGTCGGAGACCGACCCCTAGTTTTTTGTTTGCCCTATTTAGGAGCGACTTCTTCACAGCCAATCTGTGTGAGTTTAACAGTAACAGTTGCCTGAACTGACTTCTCAACACCAGATTCGTTGAAGTAACAATTGAATCCAACAACCAAGACTGCTGAATCAATCTCTGTTTTTGCGCTGTTAGCGATATTTTGAGCGTAGGTTTGAATGGTCGATGACTTTATCTCGAATAAATAATAGTTATCGATCGTTTTCTCAATGCTCTCAAAATCAGACTCATCGAGGTTGTAGTAATAACCCGGATTGGTTCCGCCATATGAGAATTGCAGCCAAATGTACTTGATTGTAAAGTCGATTCCACTGTCGCCTTCATCGGTTAAGATGTCTGGTGTTTCAAATCCGATGACTGAATTCTTGCCATCGACATAGCATGCTTCTTCGGTTGGCTGATTTGTTGACTTGACTGGGTCTACATTGATGCCTCTTTCAACAACGGCTGCGCCATTGGCGGCAACTTGAAGCGCATCGTATGACCATGCAACACCATTGTACATGACTGGATCAGTGGCAGAAACCTCTGATGTATCATCGCCCCAGTTGCATGTGAAGCCCTGTGAAAGGCTGTTTGTGCAAACAACGGACATGAATGAAAGTGGGTTTAAGACGTTGCCGCTGATAGCGCCTTCAGCGAAATCGAATTCACCTTGGTCCATCTTGGAATAAGCGTCTGTGTAGGAACCACCGGCAACTTCATTTTTGATTTCCAGTTTCATGGAATAGCCAAGAGCAGCAGCTGCCGCGTTGAATGGGTCTTCCATGCATTTCTTCAATGTGCTACCGATGTTATTAAGTGCCTCGTCTTTTCTCCACCAGAACTGTAATGTGATCGTTTCATCTTCATCGTAAGTTCCATCTTCAACCAATGTTTTGATTGCTTTTGTGAAGAGTTGCTGCGCCATAGCAGGTGAATAACCTTTAACGCCGTTTGTCTTAACGGATTCGTAATCGGATGTAACAGCCTTTCCTGCAGCAGTGTCGCGGAATGCTAAATCATTCTCAGGGTCAATCTTGTATGCGCTTGATAAGTAGCCATATGCAGGATTGTGACCAGTCTTCTCAGCAAGAGTCGAGCGGTCAATAGCGAAATACAAACCATTTAAGAAATCATCGTTGGACATGATCGGTTTGACATCCCAGTAATTCTTTTCAGAATGTGGGTAAGCCGTACCGTTCTTTCCGAAGTAGCCTTCCCATTGCTTCTGAGTGCATGAGTTGACATTGATCTTGATAACCGTTGAACCTTCCGTCTTGCGAGCAAGAGGGTTTGATGAGTATTCGGAAACGTGCTTTGAAGGAACAGTAACTTCGTCAAGGACGCCGTTTAAGAATCCTTGGAACGCCGCTTCTTCGTCCTTATAGCCGGTTTCGATGTAGCCTTCGAATTTGATTCTGTCAGCTCTATTGTAGTCTTTGTTCTTAACATAAACAGTCTCTTTGCCCTGTTCCCATGCCGTGACTATATATGAACCACATGAGATGAGGTTATCACAGTTCTTCTTTGGATCTGAAGAATCGCCGATTGCTCCGAATTTCTTGATTCCAACCTCGTCAAGGAACGACTGTGGAATTGGAGAATAGAGGGAAGATGCTGTGTTGTACATAGCGTAGAACTGAGTGATTGGAGTGATGAACTTGAAATCAACGGAGTTTTCTTTGGTGTTCAACTTGATGCCGACACCGTCGAAGTATCCCTTTTGTGCCTCAGTTCTAGTCTCGCCGCCCCAGTCTTTATCTTTGTCTGCAGCGTAAAGATAATCAGATGCACCATAGAAGCCCGCCGCGTCATCAATAAGTCCTGATGCACGGGATAAAGCGTTATCCAACATGGTTTTGAATGGGGTGAGATAATCCTCAAGCTTAATTTCCAAACCATCGTACTTTGAAGCGTACTTCGAATCTGGTGAAGTGCGGTAGCAGAACTTTCTGCCTGTTGTAGCGCTGTCTGCTCCGACATAGACAGGAACTCTCCAGAATCTTGAAGTTTCTCCGTCTTTCCAGTTGGTGTTGACGGATCCATCTTCGTTAAGAGCGATAGGCTTGTTTACTCTAGCAAGTTCACTTTCCCACTCATAGCCTTTTTTGTCCTCTGTCATTCTTGTTGTGAAGTAGGCAGATGAAATCATGGCGTTCTTGCCAGCAACATCAGCACCGGTTGAGTTCCAATAATTGTATGTACCTGAGTCTTCTGTGGCATATGCCTGGAAGTAACTTGGGTAAGAGACTTTTGAACTATCGATTGGGCTGTTGTTAAACATGTTTCCAGCTGGATCGATTGAAGATTCTCCAACACCAAATCCGTAGTTAGGAACATATGTCTCAGATGCGAGTTTGACACGCGGTGAGAATAACTCATAGCCGGCATCATCATAAAGTGGGATGCCCGCTAAATGATGTTTCATTGCATAGCCCTCTAACTGGCCAAGAATCTTGGATCTTTCTTCAACGGATTCGTCCAAAAAGTTATAGACGCCGTTAGCGACAGGTCCCTCGTACTTTTCTCCGGAATCCTCTGAGGTTTTTCCGCCAGTTGAACCGCTGCTAGTTGGCTTTGTTTCACCACAAGAAGCGAGCATGAAGAGAGCAAACATTGAACTTAGAATTACGTTCTTTTTATTCATATTTTGTTGTCCTTTCCTATATGCGCGTTAAAAAACGACCTATTTACTATCCACTTATCGCAAACAATGTCAATTATTAATTTCGCACATGTGCACCAAAGAGAGATTTTATCGGTCCAAATTTTCTATTTAGAAAGTGTAGAGATGCTCAAAAACATGAAAGCAACGGCAATTGCTAAGCCTATCCCTCCGACAATCCAATATGGCCAAAGAAACGGTTTATTGATGTTTCTTCTTTCTTGCCTTTGTGTCTTGTAATCATATGCATCTTTGTATTTGTGGGTCGCATTGCGTTTTAGGTTCTCTCCCAAAACAACAAAACCAAAAGCGGCAGTATCGAAAAATCCGCTTCTGCCAACAAGCCTTAAAAGTGCGACAAAAACAACCGTTGATGAACCAGCAAAAAACCCATCAGACAACGCTTTAAACACGATATACCGATTAAGATTTGAAGGAATCAGTTCGATTAGCAAAACCGCAATCAAAATTATTGTCAATATTAGCGATGCAACCAACCAATTTACCAACTTTTTTTTGCTTTCTTCTAACATGGCGATAAGTGTATACGATTGCAGAAAACAATGATAGAAAAAATTGACGATTCATAATCCGACATACGCATTGTCTATTTAATAATATTAATAATAATAAAAATTAATTATTGAATGTTTTAAAACCTAGTGTATTTTATTT
>CAVIJK010000012.1:0-43463 GCA_963643345.1 bacterium
TTCTTTCTCAGTCGAATAGCTCCTTAATTGACTCTTTGTATTTAACTTTTTTTGGATTATTTAAAGTTTCTAATAATAAGAAGATGGATCGCGCCGTTTATTCCCGTTTTTCAATGCTGAGCGGTCTTATTTCAACGCTTAGATTGTGGTCCCAAGACTTGTGTGTTTCTCCAAAAGAAGAATTGTGTTCGTATATGATTGCGTTAATTACATCCAATGTTTAAAACTATTTGTCGACATTTGCGGTGTTTTAGTTTTATAATTTCGGAGCGCCCGAGTGGTGGAATGGTAGACGCGATGGACTCAAAATCCATTATCTGATGAGGATGTACCGGTTCGAGTCCGGTCCCGGGCACCAACAAAATAAAAAAGTCATCTTGCTATTACGCTCGATGACTTTTTATTTGTCGCCATGAAAATTTGGCATTCTAATCTAGATGGGGGCTATTAAACTCAAAATTCGTCTCTGGCGGGAAGGCGATGGTTTGAGATTCTCAAGGAACGTCGATGTCGAAAAATAAAACTCCAGGTTTTAATAATGCCCAGAGTTTTTTGAATCCTTATTTTTGTTTGATATAAAACTTTGTTTCATTTCTTGTTGGATTATATTAACTATATGTAACCAAATTTCGAATTTTGTGCTATAAAAAAGGCATGTCAATTATTGCAGGATTTTTATTACCACACCCAGCATGCTCAATTCCACAAATCGGCAAGGGTGATGAGGATATAGTATTTAAAACCGTTTCTTCCATTAAGAAGGTTGCGGACCGGATCGCTACATTAAAACCGGATACCATCGTTATCATCAGCGCTCATGCTGAAGCTTATTCCGATTATTTCCAAATTAGTGATGGAGATGTTGCTATCGGCTCTTTAGCCAAATATGAGGCATACGATGTCACTTTTAGAAATTATTATGATAGAGAGTTTGTTAAAACGTTGTGTGCTTTTTGCCACAACGAAAACGTTTCGGCGGGGATTGATGGTGAAAACCGTCATTATTTGGATCATGGAACAATGATTCCTTTGTATTTTATCAATCAAAAGTACAGATCATACAATCTAGTTCGAGTAGGGGTGTCTGGTTTGCCTCTTATCGATCATTATAAACTTGGTCAAATTATCAGGAAGACCGCCAATGAACTTAATAGAAAGGTGGTTGTTGTTGCATCGGGTGAATTGTCACATTGCTTAAATGGTGACGCTCCTTATGGATATAATCCTATCGGTCCTAAATATGATGCACGTTTTAACAAAATGTTAACGACAGGCAATTTCCTTGATTTGTTCTCTTTTAATGAAGACATGCTTGAGAGTTCGAAGCAATGTTGTCATCGTGTTATGACAATAATGGCGGGCACGCTGGATAGAACCGCTGTCATTCCAACTCTTTTATCGTATGAAGGACAACTGGGCACAGGTTTTAGTGTTGCCGAATTCGACGCAAAAGAAAACGATAGTTCTAGGGCATTTGGAGATATTTATTTAAATAACGAATTCACATACGTAACAAAGAAAAAAGAAACAGAAGACATATACGTTTCATTAGCAAGAAAGTCTATCGAGAACATCGTAAATACTGGCAAAAGGCTTAGATTGCCATCAAAACTGCCGCCTGAGATGATTGAAGCCCAAAAAGGTGTATTTATAACTATCCGCGAAAAAGGCGCTTTACGAGGCTGTTTAGGTTCTGCCAAAGGATTAACCAAAAATGTTGCGCAGGAGATAATCAGCAATTCAATGAAGGCTGCTACTGAAGACCCTCGCTTTAACCCAATATCAAAAGAAGACCTGGACTATCTGACTATAACGGTTTCCGTTGTTGATAATCTGATGGAAGTTAAATCTGTTACAGACCTTGACCCAAGCCAGTATGGCCTGGTAGTGGAGTTTGGCGAAAAACATGCGACTCTTCTCCCTGACTTATCAACCGTTCATACCGTTGGAGAACAGGTTGCATTGGCAAAAAGAAAAGCCGGAATCATGCAGGATGATAAGTGCCGACTCTATCGTTTTTCAATCGAGAAGCACGAGTAAATAGTGCTTATTTGCGGGATTTTTTAACTCTTAGAACTTTTTTCATTTCGATTTTCGGAATGTTTCCATCCATTAGAATCTCGCCGCCAAGATGTTCTTTGTAATTTAATTTTTTATAATGCGATTCGTAATCTGGAGATATCCTCACCAGAGAATTGAAACCGCCTATATCCCTAATTTTAGTCTCCGCGAACCTTAATGTGTATTGAGCGATTTGTTGATGCCTTATTTCTTTAAGAACACCGATATTGTTTATGAGGTAATTTTCAGGATCGACTTCAACGATTTCGCAACATGATATAGGTGTATTGTTTAAAATTACGCACAAATAAATCGTATAAGTATCCTTGTAAATCGTGATTGGATTGGAGAAAACCTTGTCCCATATCGTCATGAACTCTTTTGTTGCTGTGTGTGAAAACTGAGGTGTAACCATATATCTACTTTCTATAGATAAGTATAATCTTTTTGATATTTTCACAAAGTGGTATTATTCAGCCATGAAATTCAATTGGAAAAAATATTTAGCTATCGCATTCGCCATACTTGGCGCAGCATTTACGGTCGCTCAATTCGGCATTGATATGTGGTACGCCTCACAAACGGCGTTCACATCAGAAATCTTTATCACCATTATTAATTTTTTGATTATGGTTTTGGTCTGTTACTACCTTTTGTCCGGGAACATAAACAGCAATTATTCGGCATATTCAGGAATGTTGATGTTTATCTTTTTGATAACGTTTGAGTTTGCTGAAATCTTTTTCTTTAATTCGGTAAGCATCCTCTCGTATCTAGCCAGCGGCAAAATAATGTATGTGTTAGTCGGTTCGTTGCTTCTTGTGGTTATGGGTGGAGCTGTGGTTACTGGTGTTTTCTCATATATTAAAACAAGGCAGTATATCTCTAGAAGGTATGGAAACTACAAAGTCGTCTTCATCTTTAGTTTGATATTCACTATTTTGACTGTGTTATTCAACCTTTATATGGCGTTTGTGTTCCCTATTTCAACTGGCGCATTCAATATACAACTCATTGATTTCAGCTCTATTGGAGATGCGTGTCTAGCCTTATCGGTCTTCTTTACGGTTTTGAGATTGAACCCAAATGATTAATGATTCGTTCTTTTCTTGTTAAAAAAGCGGCATTGTTATATATTATTTGAGCGCCGACTTAGCTCAGCTGGTAGAGCAGCTCCCTCGTAAAGAGCAGGTCGATGGTTCGAGTCCGTTAGTCGGCACCATTAAATTTGAAGGCTTGTCCTTCATTTTTTTTATGTAACCTTTTAAAACGTTTGTCACTTAATATTGAAAGATTGATAAAGAGCAATCGGCTCATAACTTGTGGTTTTCTCAAATAACAACTGAATTTAGATAAAACGCATAAGTAAGAACGACTTCAAAGCGTTTTGGAGCATTTTTTTGCTATAATGGATCGCATGAAAGATTATAAACTCTACGCCTTCGATTTAGACCTTACATTACTAGACACAATCGAGACCTCAAAAATAGCATATACAGCGGCATTTGCCGCAATTGGCAAGACTTTTGATGAAAGCGACGTTGTTCGTCAGTTGTCCATTTCGCTTCAAGAATCATTTGCCGAATTCAATGACCCGACTTTATCCTTTCAAACTTATTTTGATACATTCATAAGCACCGCTAGGAAAACCTTTCTTGATCACTCGCATTTTTATAGCGATGTTATCGGCGTAATTAAAGCGTTAAAAGCCAAAGGAAAGACTCTTGCGATCATCACGAATAGAGATGGCGTTGTTGTTGAACTATCCTTGCAGAAAGCCGGTTTATTAAATTATTTTTCTTCCATTATTACATCAACGAATTGCCATGTTTTGAAACCTAACCCGGATCCTATCTATGCGTGTTTAAAAGAAACGGGAGTAAACAAAACGGATTTCGTCTATTTCGGTGATGCTAAAAATGATTGGATTGCGGCAAAAAACGCAGGTGTAGATTTCATCGCGGTTGAAAGATATGACAATTGCAAATTCCCTGCAGATATTAAAATCCATTCCCTGGAGGAGATTCTATAAATGAAGAAGAGCGTATGGAACTATATGATGATAGGCGTTTTGTTCGTCCTTATTGTCTTATGCTTCATACCTTTTTTTGAGAATGGATGCTGCTTGCCCGGATACGACCAATACGGAAACCAAACTACAGAATGCTCTTATTCTTGGGAAAGTGTACTATCTCGCTTTGCTAGAAACGGCACGGTTGCCGTCCTTGTATTTGTTTTGTATTTGATTGTTGCTGGTTCGGCAACGATTTTATCTATTATTAATGTTCTCCCAAAAAGGAATAAGAAACTCGCAATTTGCAGTATTGTTTTAACCTCACTTACTCTCCTTTGTTTTCCTGCTGTCATCTCTTTTGCAATCATCAGTTACCCTACTTGTTAAAAAAAGATAAATTCTTGCTTGATTATCATTGCCCCGTTTGACTATAATATGCTTCGCGTTATCGGAGACGATGACGTTAATATACATCTGGGTGTTTAGCTCAGCTGGGAGAGCATCTGTTTGACGTACAGAAGGTCAGGAGTTCGATCCTCTTAGCACCCACCAGATAGAATACAAACGCTGTTAAACAGCGTTTTTTCTTTCTTTTGCTCTTTAATGATTAAATTAATTGTTTTACAATAACGAAGAAATAGGGAGAAAAACAATGCCAGTTTCAAAAGCAGCACCTACAAAGGTCTATCACGTATCGCAGACAGAAGATAAAAAGATGTGGAGAGTCACACTTGCCGGCGGATCCAAACTTGAAAGCGGAAAAGCTAAAATCATTAAGACATTTGCAACTCAGAAAGAAGCTATTGCTTACGCAGAATCTCTTGGCGACGGAGAAAATACTGTTTTAGTCCATAAGAAGGGCGAAAACGGTGGTGGCATCCGTAAACATTAATCTATTTCCGAACCCATTTATTTGGGCTCATATGCACTAGTAGTTCAATGGTAGAACTCCGGCTTCCCAAGCCGGCCACGCGGGTTCGATTCCCGTCTGGTGCTCCATCAAGAAATTATAGGCTTGATACTTTGGTATCAGGCTTTTTTTGTGCTAATAAATATTAATATTTGACCATTATTAACTGATTTTTGATTATTTATTGAGAATCTATTTGTAGAAATCGGAGATAAGATAACGGCTTTTGTTTCGATGAATCACACGATTTGAGTGGGATGCCAAAAAATAACGCGATTTAGGGTAAGGGTGCTAAATTTTTACACGATTACATAAGATTTAAAAAATTGTATTAAATTATACAATCAATTTACGTAGTTGAACTTTAGTCAGCTGTGTATTTTTCCGCCCATTTATTTATGGAATCCAGAATTGGAAGAAAAGCTTTTCCCATTTCAGTTAGGGAATATTCAACTTTAGGCGGAACAACTGGATAAACTTCACGATGGATTGCACCATAGGTTTCAAGTAAGCGAAGATCTTTAGTAAGGTTGGCATCTGTTACATTTGGAAGTTTGCGCTTAATCTCCCCAAACCGCAGAGCCCCCTCTGACAGAATATATAGAATAACCATTGTCCATTTTCCTGAAACACTTTTGAAACTCTTGCTACCGAACAGTTTTCATTATCAAACAATAATTCTGACATAATTCCTCTATACTATCTTTTTTAATAGTATCTATAAAATAATAACGTACTTGTAGAAGTATTCATAACCGACATAATTGAATCGGTAAAGAACAACGGAGTATTTTATGGAAACGTTAGAAGCGATAGCAAAGAGAACATCAACCAGAAAGTTCAAAAAAACTCAAATTTCAGAAGAAAATTTACAGGCAATATTAGAAGCAGGCATGTCAGCACCGGTGGGTTCCGGTCTTTATGACTCATTGCATATTACAATTATTCAGAATACGGATATTTTAAATGCCATTGGAGACGCTGTGACGGAGATGGTTTCTAAAAAATTTGGAAAACGAATGGATAAGAATTTTGGAGCACCAACAATGATTGTGGTGTCGTCCAAACCTGCGATATTTCCGGGAATTGAATACGCAAATGCTGCATGTGTTATTGAAAATATGGCAATTGCAGCCACATCGCTTGGAATTGATAATGTTGTGTGGGCAGGGCCAACAGTTGTAATTTCTAAAGAAACAGCAATCCGAAGTGCAGTTAATATTCCAGATGGCTTTAACCCTGTACTCTGTATCTCATTTGGTTATGGGGCAGAAGAAAATACACCGAAAAGACATGAGATTCCAAGCAACAGGACATAGATAATGAGAACTCGATTATCAGAGAGAAACTTATGCATTTGGCTTTGATGACACTTTAGATAATTCAGAAGGCATATTTGCAAGGCGTGTATTAAGTATTTGTATTAAACCTGTTAACCATAGACATTAAATGTTCGAGCACTAAAGTATCGGGTTTTTGCTATAAATAAGGTTTTTAATCAAACGAAAGTTCGTTATTTATGCTTGTTGGATTCAAATAGTGATGGCCAACTTTCCGATAAACGATTCGTTTGGGTCCATCTTGTTAACTTCAATCTTATGTTATCATTACAAAGTTAAGATTTATTTCTACCAACAATTATTTATAATCAATTTCATGGTGGCCATATGAAAGTAGCATTATTAATTCCTATCTTTGAACCTAACGAAAAAGTTATTCCTTATCTCAAGACATTTGATAAGAATGATTTTGACTCGTTCTTGGTCGTTGACGACGGAAGTGGGGAAAATTATCGCGATACATTTAAGCAAATCGCTGCAGAAACCGTTTTTAAAGTTATTTCATATCCAAGCAATCAAGGCAAAGGATATGCGCTTAAAACGGGAATTCAAAAATTAATAGACGATAATTCTGATTTAGATTTCATCGTTACTGCTGACGGCGATGGGCAACACCTTAAGAAAGATATCATGAATATCAAGAACCAACTTGATAAACATCAGGGCGAACTTGTTTTTGGCACACGTGATTTCTCTAAGCCGAATGTGCCGCGCAATTCCTTGCTCGGTAATCAAATATTCCACTATGTATTTAGAATTTTGACCGGTCTTGATTTAAAGGATACCCAAACCGGTCTTAGGGCTATTCCTAGCAATCTCTTCGAAACTGCTCTAGAGGCCAAAGGCGAAAGATATGAATATGAATTCAATTTCTTAATCGATTCGGTAAGAGAAGCAAAACTAGCCACAATCGATATCGAAACCGTCTATGAGAATAACAACAAAGGCAGCCATTATCGTCCTTATATGGACACTTATAGAATCGCAAAAAACACACTGTTTTATTCGCTGGTTGTATTCTTGACATTCTTATTAGACGCCGGGTTATTTAGCGCATTGCTTTATGGAATCTTCGGAACAGTTACCCCATTCAACGTTTGCTTATCTAATGTCTTTGCAAGAATTGTTTCTGATCTATTTATCTTCTTGATGTTGAAATGCATTGTTTTCCCGAGGAAGAAGAAAATACCTGGTGAAGGGGTTAAATACGTTCTTTTACTTTTGGTAGAGATGGCACTCTCCACTCTTTTGACAGTGTTAATGTCAAATGTTCCTGGACCAGTGGTGGTCTATAAAATGGCGATAGACATATTGATTGGAATCGTCGCCTATTTCTTTAATCGTTTAGTTTTATTCCGCTGCAACAAAAAAAGACAAAAATAACGGAAGATAACCATTGTTTTTGCCTAAAATCCTTTTAAATCACAAACGAATTATTAAATACAGAAGAACCGATAAGAATTGCAAAATCGTTCCAAGATCGACGAATAGGTGGAAGATCGAATGCATATATCTTTTCTTTCTGCCTAGGCCGTACAGCACGGAACCAATCGTATAGGAAACCCCACCCGATACCAAAAGAATCATTCCGCCGAGCTTGAATTCTTCCACGAGGAATGGCGCCAAGACAATAATTGACCACCCGATAACGAGATAAAGAATCATCGATACGATCTGGACTGCTTTCTTCCTCATCATCGTGGCGTTGAGGACTATACCTAAAATTGCCAAGAGATATACGCCTAAAAGGAATACGTGGTTCCAGGGATAGATATTTGATAAGCCAAGCAGCATACAAGGGGTATAGCTCCCTGCGATTAAGAAATAGATAGTGCAGTGATCCAATACCTGGAACACCTGTTTGCCCTTATTGATGTGCAGACCATGATAGATTGCGGATATTGAGTATAACAATATCATGCTCACGCCGAAGATGATCACCGATATAAGCGACATTGTATCGCCTGGTCTATAGATCGCCGAGAATATAATTCCGGTTATTAAGCCTATGACTCCGAATCCCCCTCCGACGATATGGGTAACCGAGTTAAAAATTTCCTCGCCTCTAGTGTAGCTAGGAAGTTTTCTGTCTTTTCTCAGTTTCTCTATTTCTTCCTGACTTAAATCCTTTTCTCTTACTTTAGGCGCTTTGGCTTCTGGGTTGTTTTTATATTGCTGCTTGTAGAAATCTATTCGAACATCAGTCGTCTCATCAAAAGAATCAATTCTATCTCTATAGGTCTTTTTCAATTCCTTTTTCTTTGCGTTTAGTTCAGCTTTCTTCGCTTTGTATTCCACCTTTTGCTCTTTGATGTGGAGTTTGTTTTCCAGCTTTAATTGTTTCTTCTTCTTTTTGTATTCTTGCTTAGTCATAACTTTTACCATCAAAAATGTAGCACCTTGAAGATGTTTGGGTTAGCGAAATTGTATCTAGAGTCTGTGGAACACTAGGTTATTTATTAAATAAAGGGAAGATTTCCTTTGAATGTAGGCGCAAGTGAGTAAAATATCACCGAGGTGAATTTTATGGCAGAGATTAATAACTTTATCAAAACAATCATGGAGAACGACCTTAAGGAAGGAAAAGTTGACCACATCGCAACCCGCTTCCCGCCTGAGCCAAACGCTTATCTCCATATCGGACACGCTAGAGCAATCATTAATGACTTTGAACTTGCCCAAGCTTTCAACGGAACAACCAATTTGCGTTTTGACGACACAAACCCTGTTAATGAAGGCGCTGAATATGTCGATGCAATCATCGCTGATTTAAAATGGCTTGGATACACTCCATCAAATGTTTTCTTTGGCAGCGATTATTTTGAAAAAACCTACGAAAAAGCCATTCTTTTGATCAAAAAAGGCCTCGCTTATGTCGATGATCTCTCCCAAGAAGAAACAACCGCATATCGCGGAACGTTAACCGAACCGGGCAAAAATTCGCCATATAGAGACCGCACGGTCGAAGAAAACTTAAAACTCTTCCAAGAGATGAGAGATGGCAAATATGCGGACGGAGAGAAGACTCTTCGCGCAAAAATCGATATGTCATCGCCTAACATCAATATGAGAGACCCTGTTATGTACAGAATTCTTCACAAGGAACATCATAGGCAGGGCAATAAGTGGTGCATCTACCCAATGTATGATTTCGCTCACCCGCTACAAGATAGTTTTGAAGGAATCACTCATTCCCTTTGCTCAATCGAATACGACAACCATAGACCTCTTTATGATTGGTTCATCGAGAAATGCGAAATGGTCAATGTTCCACATCAGTACGAATGGGGGCGTTTAAATATAACCAATACAGTGATGTCCAAGCGTTATCTCCGCCAATTAGTCGAAGGTGGATATGTCACAGGATATGACGATCCAAGAATGCCGACATTGGTCGGTTTAAGAAGAAGAGGTTTTACCGCTTCCGCAATTAGGGAATTCATCCTTTATACAGGTCTTAGCCGCGTCAATTCAACAACCGATGCGGGTAATCTTGACCACTTCTTGATGGAAGATCAGAAGCTTGTTGCTCCTAGATATATGGCTGTCTTTGATCCGCTTCCAATCGTAATTGACAACTATCCAGATGATCAAGTTGAATGGTTCGATGCTGCAAATAACATGGAAAACCCAGAACTTGGAACTCATAAGATTGCCTTCTCAAAACATCTTTATATCGATAGAGACGATTTTGTTGAGGTCAAGCCTAATAAGAAATGGAAGAGGCTTGCTCTTGATTCGGAAGTAAGACTTATGAACTCCTATTTCGTGAAAGCTACTTCTGTTGAAAAAGATGAAAATGGAAATATCACTCTTGTTCACTGCACATATGACCCAGCCACAAGAAGCGGTCTTGATTTCAAAGAGAGGAAGCCAAATGGCACAATCCAGTTCTGCGAGTCTTCAACCTCAAAACCGGTTGCCTTTAATTTATTCGACGTTCTCATATTCGATGAAACGGAAGAGACAAAAGGACTTTCATTCATTGATAGGTTGAACAAAGATTCCTGGACGGTCAAAAAAGGTTTTGTTGAAGTTGGGGCGAAGGACGTTCAACCTGGCGATCATTTCCAACTTATGAGAAACGGCTATTACTGCGTTGATAAGCTCTCAACAGCAGACAATCTTGCGTTTAATAGGACTTGCTCCCTAAAGTCTTCTTTTACGCCAAATAAATAAAAAGAATCAAAGGCTAACAGCCTTTTTCTTTATAGGAGAAAGACATATGGCATGGTTAGTGTTATCCCTAATTGGGGCCTTAGCCACATCATTAACAACGATTTTTGCAAAGATTGGCATCAAAGATGTTAATTCGAATTTGGCGACGGCGTATAGAACCGGCGTTGTTATCGTGTGCGCTTTAATCATGTGTTTTATAACTGGAAACATTTATACGGTTCCGTCTTTTGATGTAAAAAACTGGGTATTTTTGGGACTATCCGGCCTTATGACTGGCTGTTCTTGGCTTTGCTATTACCGTGCCTTGAAGCTAGGTAGCGTCAATAAAGTGGCTCCGATTGATAAATCCAGTTTCATTCTCACAAGTATCCTTTTCATGATTTTTTTCTTTGGCCCAACCACGAACAATGGTGATCCATTAACCATCTGCATGGTTGTCTTATCTATGGTTCTTATGCTGGCTGGCACATTATTGATGATTGGCATCAAAAAAGATGGCGATTCAAAATCAAAGGCTTGGATCGTTTATGCAATTCTCTCATCCGTCTTTGCTTCACTGGTTTCCTTATTCGTCAAGATGGGCCTATCTGGTGTCAAGACCGATGTAGGCACATTGTTTAGAACTATAGTGGTGTTTATTTTTGCCATAACGATTGTCTTATGCAGAAAAGAATATAAAGGAATTACAAAGATTTCCTGCAAATCTTGGATATTTTTGACATTTTCCGGCATTTGTACGGGCATTGCATGGATTGCCGAATATAGCGCTTTGGCAATAGAGGACGCAAATCCGGTTGCAGTCAATTCGATTGGAAAATTATCGATTCTCCTTACAATGCTCTTCTCAGCCATTATCCTTAGGGAGAAATTTACGTGGAAAACTATTTTGGGCCTTGCTCTTTTAACGGGTGGAATTGTTGTTGTTATTGTCTTTAGTTTGTAGGATTTGCAGTAAAAAAATTGCTTGATTTGCGCATATATGCACATACGCGACTTTAAAACTTGCAAAAAGTTGTTAAACTTTAAATAACGAACAAATATTGTTCGCAGTTTTCTGTAGGGGTAAATGCGTATGAAGACTATATTTTCGCCATTTGATGTCAATGGATTAATCGATTTGATTGTTTCCATTATTTTATTAACCGCAGCGGGCCTTCCTTTTCTAAAACTTTGCAGAAAGTTATTTGTTCATATCTATTGCACGGTTTGCGCTGCTTTGATTTATATTGGCATCATTATCGAAATCCCCACAGTTTCATATATCTCTCTTGGACTTTTGGCAGTTGGAGTTGGTATTACTCTTTTTGCCAACTTCTCTGAATTTAAATATTTCTTTGCTTCTGGTAGCAAACGCAAAACATTATCTGAAATCTTTACTAAAAAACCTGCCGAAAAAGCAGTTACAATCTATGACAAGAGCGGAGTAATAGATGAAATTACTAAAGCGGTTCTCTTCTTATCCAACCACGGGACGGGCGCTTTAATCACGATTTTGAGAAAAGATGACATTCTCAATTCGGATACTCCTGAGCCGATCATTAAACAAAAAGGTGTTCAACTTGATGCGGTTGTCAATGCGGAATTGCTAGAAACGATCTTCTACTTGGGAACAAGACTCCACGATGGTGCAGTTGTCATTAAAGACAACAAGATTATCGCGGGCGCTGTATTCTATGAATCCACCAAGAGACCTTTGACCGGCAAGTATGGTGCGCGTCATCAAGCTGCGATGGGCATCTCCGAGAATTCAGATGCAGTCACAATCATTGTGTCTGAAGAAAATTCCAAGATCTCGATCTGCCACGACCTCATGATGGATGTTGTTCCGCCAGATCTCTTCAAATCGCAACTCGATTATATCTTAAGCCAGAATGCCTCAGCTAAATTAGGCGAATAATCATAATGACATACGAAGTTAAACTGACCATTTATATAGTGGCCGCAGTGGTTGTTGGCCTTCTTCTTGTCGCATGGATTATCTATTCGCCGATTAAGGAATGGCTTTGGCATCACAGGACGTCTGAGATGTTTTATAGGCACGTCATGAAAGTGACTAACTATTTTGATTTCTATTTGGTCAACGACATAAAGGTCAAATCTGGCACTGTGGCGGTTGGAAAAATCGACCATATCATTGGTGGAAACAAATATCTCTACATCATTTCGCAATGTTATTTCGATGGGGTCATTGAGGCGCGATCAGATGATAAAATTTGGGTTTTCTTCTCAAAAGATGATAAGAAGTGCGACTTCAGGAACCCAATCCAAGTTAATAATGAAATCATAAACGCTTTCTGCTTATCTACAAACATCAGCAAAAACTTCATAAAAGGAATCGTTATCATCAATGACGATTGTTTTGTGCAAAGGCTTGATTCTGGAGTCGGAGAAACCACATTAGTGCCCGTTAGCAAACTCGAGGAAGTCATTAACAAATACGAGCAAGATGATGTTAAACCGTTTTCTGATACCACCCTTAAACAAGTCATTTTGGATTTGCATGATTCCAATCATGTTGAGGAGGGAAAATGATGGAGAAAGAAAAAGAACTGACACCTGGTCAAAGATACAGGAAATATTTTTCAAAAAACCTGCCTATGACGGTTATCTTCATCCTTGCCGTCTTAATCGTTTTCGGTCTCGCAATCATTGCTAGCGAAACCCTTTATATCACTATTCCGTTATTATTGATTCCCGTTCTATTTACTAATCAGGTTATCTGCGCTGAAGTTGAGGCTGGCATAGGATTTACGAACAAAGGAATTACTTCATCTTTTGGCAAATATCTTATGGGACCGTTTAGGGGCTGTTATAGAGTGATCCGTTCTTTCCTCTTCGCTTTATTGATAAGCCTTGGCCTCACCGCTTTGTTTTGCTTTATATACATCGTTGTCGGAATGGGCATAGACCCGTCGTTTGCGAGTGCAGTCGAATCTTTCATGAATGTGGCTGAAGAAGAGATTTCAACTTATGGAATCTCTACCATCCTTGGTGATTATCCAGAGATCATTAAGCTTCTTGTTGTTACCCAGATTCTCGAGGGTTTTGTCTTCACGATGTCCTTCTCGCATTTTATTTTATCGTCGGCTCCGCTTGCAATTCTCCAAGGAACGCCACTTGCTATAAATAGGCGTGCTTTTGGAATGATTTTCAAAGGTGCGGTTAAAAAAGACGCCAAACATTATTATGGAACGTATTGGGGATTCGCATGGATTTCTTATCTGCTTTTAGCGGTAGGATATATCTTGGGAACCGTTATATCCACGTTCATCATGTATTCAATCGGTTACGTCTCTTTTGAAAGTACTGACCATTATCTCGTCGCGGCTGTTTTTACTTTATTCTCCGGTATTGCAACCGGCATGGTGATGATGTCCTTCTCCCTGCCGTATTTCTTTTATTCGGTTGAAGATTTGACATTCTCTCTCATGCCCGCCATTAAAGATTGCTCCTTGGAACTCGCCAGGAACAACTTGAATCAACTCAAGATGTATCAGCAAATAAGCGAAGAAGAAGCCAAGCGTTACGAAGAGGAAATTAAGAACGTTGAAAAAGAACTCAACGATATAACCGAGGATAACGAAGACGACCAAAAATAAGAAAATGTCGTCTTGTTGTATAACGACCCTGGCTTCATAAGATTTTGGATGCTCTCCAACAATGAGACCTTTATTTCCTATCAATTCCTAGATGCGTTTTTACAAGTTCTTGTCTTTTTCACACTTAGACTTTTTGCCATCGCATTTTTTGATGTTTTATTTTCATCACATATTTTTGTTAATTCTTTATGATTTGGAAAAAAGAAAACCCCCGAATATTTCGAGGGTAATATATCTACTGGAGCAAGTGACGGGAATCGGACCCGCGTGTCGACCTTGGCAAGGTCGCGTTCTACCATTGAACTACACCTGCAGACACTCTTTTAAGAGCGTGGTTAATTATAATTAGGTGTTTTGCTATTGGCAAGTAGAAAAGTATCAATTAATTGAATATAATCTTAAAAGCTCCAGATTGGAGGGCAATATTTATATGGCAGATTTTAATGATTTAGCGGAACTTATGTTCCCGGATGTCTCAGAGACAGTTGACGATTTAGAGAAAAGATTTCCAGAGAGAAATTTACCTGAGGGCGCTCAAGTCACGCGTTTTGCGCCATCACCTACAGGCTTCTTGCATACCGGTTCTTTATTTACTTCATTAGTAGGATACACGTACGCGAAGCAATCCAATGGCGTTTTCATGTTCAGGCTTGAAGATACCGACACAAAAAGAACTATCGCTGGATCCGGCGATGAATTAATCGACCAATTGGCGAATTTTGGTATCGTCGCTGATGAAGGCTATTGGCCGGATGGCGATAAAGGCGATTACGGCCCTTATCAGCAATCCAAGAGGGCGTCCATCTATCGCACAGTAATTAAACACTTAGTTCAACAGGGCAAAGCATATCCTGATTTTTGTTCTGCTGAAGACTTAGAGAAGATTAGGGCATATCAAGAGGCCAACAAGATTCTTCCTGGATATTATGGGGAATTCGCTAGAGATAGAAATCTAACTCCAGATGAACAAATCGCTAGAATCAAAGCGGGGGAGCCTTATGTTGTCCGTTACCGTTCAAACGGCGATCACAGTAAAAAGACTTCGTTTGTCGACGCCATAAGAGGCAAAATTGAAATCATGGAAAACGATGTGGATGTCGTCATCTTAAAAGGTGACGGACTTCCAACATATCATTTTGCTCACGTTGTGGATGACCACTTCATGAGAACTACATTAGTTTCTCGTGGCGAAGAGTGGATATCATCAACTCCAATTCACCTTGATTTATTCCGTGCTCTAGGGTGGAAGACGCCAAAATATGCTCATCTTCCGGTTATCATGAAACTCGATAACGGAAATAAGAGAAAGCTTTCCAAGAGAAAAGACGCAGAAGCGGCGGTCTCATATTTCATTAAAGAAGGGTATCCAACTCAAGGCTTACTCGTTTATTTGATGAACATTGCAAATTCCAACTTCGAGGATTGGACAATCGCCAACAAGGATTATGATATATCTCACTTTAAATTCAGCTTCAGCAAGATGTCATTGGATGGCGCTTTGTTCGACATCGACAAACTCGCTTACTTCTGCAAAGAAGTCATCGCTAGAGAAAAGAAAGATACTCTCCTTCCGAAGATTAAGGTTTGGGCTAAAGACAATGATGAGAGGCTTTATAAACTCATCGATGAGAATCCTGAATACATTGGCAAGATTATCGATATTGAAAAAGACAGGCCAAATCCACGTAAGGACTTCGCCAAATATGGCGACATTCTACCAATGAGACGTTTCTTCTTTGAAGAAGACTTTATAGAGATAAAATCATCAGGTCTGCCATTTAACGAGAAATACGATAAAGACTTTATCAAGACGTTCTTAAGCGATTGTGCTTCGGGGATGTTATACGATGTAGATGAGTCTACATGGTGGAATGGAGTCAAAGAACTCGCTTCAAGCCATGGCTTTGCAACGAATAACAAGGAATATAAGGCCAATCCAGACGCTTGGAAGGGAAACATTGCTGATGCCGCAGAATTGATCCGTGTTGCCATTACAGGCTCTAAGAATGCCCCAAATCTTCATGAGGTGATCGATATACTCGGAAAAGAAAGAGTGGTTGCTCGTTTAAATAGCGCAATTGCTTAATTTACGTTAATTGCCGATTCCTAAAGGAACCGGTTTTCTTTTTGTGTTGAAAACAAAAATGCTTAATGGTTTAATATTGCACGCGGCCCTGTCGTCAAGCGGTTAAGACACCGCCCTCTCAAGGCGGGTTCCCGGGTTCGAATCCCGGCAGGGTCACCATTTCTTGAAATTAACGGATAACTTGGATTATCCGTTTTTATTTTTCCCATTTCATTTTTTAATATCTCACGGAGAGGCATAATCTATGGTTAGGACTTTCTTAACTGTGATGTAAAGCACATCTTGTCCTTTTGCCTCTTGATCATAGTGTTTGGATATCAACAATGGTTCCGTGTTTTTAATTTGTTTTTTCTTGTTTTAGTTTGTGTGTCTATTTTTAAATTGTTACCCAAAATTTTGGAAAACAAATAAAAACGGTTGCAAATATTTTTGAAAAGCAATCAAACGATGATATTTTTTGTCTGAAAACCGTTATTTGAGGAAAAGCGGTTCATCTATTTAGTTTCCGATTAACATTTTATTTAAACAATGCCATACTATTATCGCTTAGGGGAGTAGATTGCCACTTCAGGTTGCAAGTTCCGTCATCACGAGTTATTCCGGATTTGCATGAAATATCAAGACTTAAGTATGGTTATTCCATACTGGTTTTGCGCAAAAAATAACAAACAGGTATGGAAAAACATGCCTGTTTTCTTTTTATGCTTAAGGAGGCAATGATATGGAAAAGAAAGATGAACAACTGACAATTCAGGAAACGATAGAAGAATACGAAGTTGATGTAAAACAGGGGTTACCATCAAATGAAGCTGAGACAAGAAAACTGAAATACGGAAAGAACGAACTGAGAGAGAAGAAAAAGAAAAACTGGTTTCAGATCTTCATCTCTCAACTCAACGATCCGCTTATATTCGTACTCTTCGCTGCTGTGGCGGTGACAATTGGCGTTTCTATATATGACACGGTTAAAAATGCCAAGGCAGGACTTCCGTTCAGTTTCACGGAAACCGGCGATTGGCCAGATGTCATCATCATATTCGCGGTCATCATATTGAACGCTATCATCGGCACCGTCCAGGAAATCAAAGCGAACACATCCCTTGAGGCTCTTAAGAAGATGTCGAGCCCTGAATCTACCGTCTTAAGAGACAGCAAAAGGCAAAGAATCAAATCCAGTGAGCTTGTGCCTGGGGATATTGTCATCATTGAAGAGGGCGATACGGTCGGAGCCGATTTGAGACTTATCGAATCAGTTAACCTAAAAATAAACGAGTCAAGTCTTACTGGCGAGTCCGTTCCCGTTGAGAAAAAAGCAGAACTTACATTCTCGGATGAAGTGGGGATCGGAGATAGGGTAAACATTGCCTTTATGTCTACACCTGTTACCTATGGTAGGGGGACTGGAATTGTTGTCAAAACCGGGATGAATACGGAAATTGGCAAGATTGCTGGAGCGCTCACCGAGGATGAAGATGAACAAACACCTCTGCAAAAGATTCTTGCCAAACTCTCCAAATCTCTTGGCTTTTTGACACTCTTCATTGTCCTCAGCGTTCTCGTCGTTGACCTTATTTGGATTTTCATCGACGGGAAGGGAACGATGGTGGAAGCTTATATTGAATCCGTTCTATCCGCCATTTCCCTTGCTGTTGCCGCGGTTCCTGAAGGACTTGCAACTGTCGTCACCATTGTCCTATCTATTGGCGTTCAGAGAATGGTAAAGGCAAACACAATAGTAAGGAAACTTCCATCGGTAGAAACTTTGGGTGCTGTGAGCGTTGTTTGTTCAGACAAGACTGGAACGCTTACGCAGAACAAGATGACCGTTGTAAAGGCATACACGGATTTCACCGTCACCAACCAGGATGATTTTGCAGCCAATAGCAATAGTGATTTGCGTCTTCTTGCTAAAGGCATGTCCCTCTGTTCGAACGCTACGGTAGATGAAGGCCTTTATGGCGATCCTACTGAGATAGCTTTAGTTGCGTTTGCAAACGAGATGGGTATGCACAAGAAGGATCTAGAAAGCTTAACCCCGCGTATTGAAGAACTTCCATTTGATTCCGTAAGGAAAATGATGTCCACAATGCACAAATATGACAACGAGAAAGTTCTTTACACGAAAGGCGCAATTGATTCCGTTCTTGCTCATACAACGAGAATTATGGATAACGGCGTGATAAGAGAAATTACCGAATCCGATATCGAGAAAATTAATAATCAGAATTCTAAATTCTCCGATCAAGCACTTCGCGTGCTCGCCCTTGCTGTGGGTGATTGTGGTGAATTGAGAGAAGATAATCTAATATTCATCGGCATGGTCGCAATGATTGATCCTGCAAGACCGGAGGCTAAACCCGCAGTTGCAACATTCAAGGATGCCGGTATCACAACCGTGATGATTACCGGAGATCACAAAGACACCGCCTTTGCGATTGCAAGAGAACTTGGCATATGCGAGTCAAAAGAACAATGTTTTACCGGCGCCGATGTTGATGCCATGAATGAAGAAGAACTCCGTGAAACAGTGAAGACTGCAAGGGTTTTTGCTCGCGTTTCTCCCGAAAACAAGGTGCAGATTGTCAAGGCATTTAAAGCCAACGGAAACATCGTTGCTATGACAGGTGATGGAGTCAATGATGCTCCAAGCCTTAAGGCTGCTGATATTGGCATTGCAATGGGCATTACCGGAACCGATGTTGCAAAAGGTGCTGCCGATATGGTCTTAACGGATGACAATTTCGCTTCTATTGAAAAAGCAGTGGAAGAAGGTAGAGGAATCTATGCAAATATCAAGAAAACCGTATTATTTCTGCTTTCTACCAACATCGTCGAGGTGCTTGCGATGTTCCTGATTATCGCCGTCGGCTTTCCTGCCCCGTTCCTTGCTATCCATTTGCTTTGGGTTAACCTTATCACTGATTCTCTGCCTGCAATTGCCCTTGGCATGCAGGCAAAGGATCCGGATTGCATGAAGCGTAAGCCGAGGAATCCGAATGAAGGGATTTTCGCGCATGGCGGAATCGCAGTCATTGCTGGCTATGGCATATTCATTACAATTGGCACAATCATCGCGTATTTGACACCGGCTTGGATGAATGGCTCATATTCCTATGCCGCAATAAAAACGCTCTACGAGAATAATCCATCCTACCTAGCTCAGGCACAGACCATGGCGTTTACCGCGCTTGCGCTTTCGGAATTGATTCATATGATCGGCATGTCCGATTTGAACCATTCGTTTATTCATGTCTTCAAAGACAAGAATTGGATGATGGCAATCGCTCTATTTGCCGGTGTTGCCTTACAACTTCTTGTTATTGAGATACCTGGTGTTTCTGCAGTGTTTTCTACTTGCAACCTTAATTGGATTGAATGGCTGGTTACTCTTGCGGTTGCATTGCTTCCGCTTGTCGTTCACGAGATTGTTGTTTTAATAAAAAAACTAAGAAGACAAAATGAGAATCTATAGAGGGTATAGATAAATTTTGCTTCTTTGGTTTACCGGTAAGGGCAAACTTGGGAAGTCCTCCGGACAAGGTTTCTTCAAATGGGAAGATGGAAAGATTACGTAACAATCCTAGAACACAAGGGCATTCTATTCTTAAAACAAATACCAGTTTCGTTCGAAGCTGGTTTTTTTCTTTTTAAACAAGCCATATTTTTGACATAGTGCTATTATATAAACATGGATTGGCGTGAGATTTTATTAATATACCTGGTAATGTTTCTCATCGGTTGCACGAGTGGGTACCTTTTAGAGGTGTTATATAGGCGTTTTGCTGCGAAAAAATGGGTAAATCCTGGTTTTATGAGAGGCCCATGGCTTCCTTTATATGGATTTGGATTGCTCTTGATGTTCTCCATTTGTTTCTTAATTGAAACTCTTTGCCCACAATCATGGCAATTCTTCAATCCGATGGGAAATTTATTCTGGAGGAGTGACGTATCCGGCGGAACCCCATATGACTTAATCCCTTTGTGTCTTATGGCCTGCGGCACAATTCTTCTTGAGTTTGTGGCCGGCATTATTTTTGTTAACGGATTCAAGGTTAGGCTTTGGGATTACACAAACTTCAAAGGCAATATCAAGGGTGTTATCTGCCCCCAGTTCAACTTAATTTGGTGTGTTGTTGCTGTGATTTATTATTACGGCATCAATCCATTTGTGTTCACTCTATTTGAGAATTTGTCTAATTTCTTAGACGTTGGCAATCAAAGTAGCGCTATTACGGAATTCTTTGTGATATTCGCCATTGGCATAGTCTATGGAATAATGCTGATTGATTGGATTGACAGTGCTGGCATCTTCCATAAGATTGTTAAATTCACAAGGAACAACCCTATTGCGCTCGGTTATGAAAAATTAAGGGATGAGATGAAAGAAAAAGCGGAAGTAACCGAAAGCAAACTATCTAAACTCATTCCCGAAAAAGTTAGGTTGAAAATGGCGAAAGAAGAGGCGAAAAACAAAGCCAATAAAGAAAGGGTCGCCAATTGGTTTAAGAAACTCGTGTACATCGATCCAAATAGAGATACATCTGATGAAGAATACGACGAGAATGGCAGACCAACGAAAATAGAATAGAGGAACTTCCTCTTTTCTTTTTGCCCCACTTCATTTATTGTTATTGGCTAACTTTGTTATACTATTAGCAGAAACAGAGGTAATTACATATGTCTATTCACATTAATGCTGAACCAAATTCATTTGCGAAAGTCGTCTTAATGCCAGGCGACCCTAAAAGAGCGGAATGGATTGCTGAAACGTTTTTAAAGAATCCAAAGAAAGTCAACGAAGTAAGGGGCATGTCCGCGTTTACCGGCACGCTTGAAGATGGAACTCCAATTTCCGTTATGCCTTCTGGCATGGGTTTGCCATCAATCAGCATTTATGCTCAAGAACTTTTCGTTTCTTATGGCGTTGAGGTTATCATTCGCGTCGGCACGGCTGGTTCTTACACCGAAGAGTTGCCTCTTAAATCCGTTGTTATTGCTCAAGGGGCTTGCAGTGATAGCAATCCGTTGGAAAATGTCTTATTCCCAACCTGCTCATATTCCTCGATTGCCGATTTCGGTTTGCTTGTGAGCGCTGCAAACGCCGCTAAAAGGCGCAATATTGTTTCTAAAGTCGGAAACGTCTTATCCTCAAACGCCTTCTATACCCCAGACCCTGAAGGTTGGAAGAAGTGGGCTAAGATGGGTGTCCTTGCAGTTGAGATGGAAGCGTATGCTTTGTATTGTATCGCTGCAGGACTTGGAAAGAAGGCTTTAGCGGTTTGCACAATCTCGGATTCCGTCCTTGCGCCGCAAATCTTAACTTCGGAAGAAAGACAAACATCTCTTAAAGACATGATCAATGTCGCTTGTGATGTGGCTAGAGATTATTACGCATCAAATAAATAAGAATTGATAGAAAACGGAAGGCTAACAACCTTCCGTTTTTCAATTTGCCGCTTCGTTTTTCTTTTTGCGGTTCATCAACAAGACAAACATAACTGATAACGGCGTTCCGATGCACCATCCGATTGGCCAGGCCCACCAAAGTCCCGTCGCGCCAATCCAGTTTGCGAAAAGGAATGCGAAAACAACTCTCAAAATTAAATCAGCGAATGTCGTAAACATGAACTCGCCCATTTTTGTTGCGCCTCTAAGGACGCCATCAGCTACAAGTTTTGTGGACATTACAAAATAGAATGGTGAGACGATGTTCAAGAACAATAGTCCATGTTTAATGGCATCTGAGGCTGCATCATTCATGAAGATAAGCATCAAATATTTGCCACAAATTAAATAAATTAAAACTATTGGGGCGCATAGAGCCCAGGCAATGACCAACCCTGACAAGAATCCTTGCTTGACTCTTTCTTGCTTGCCCGCGCCTATATTCTGTCCGGTGTAGTTTGAGATTCCGTTGCCTAAGGTTGTGTAAGATGTAACAACGAGGTTATTCAATTTTACCGCAGCGGAATAACCTGCCATGCAAGCGGTGCCAAATGAATTTATGATGCTTTGGATGATAATATTCCCGATTGAAATAAAACTTTGCTGAAGGATGCTAGGAACGGCAACAACAGCGATATTACCGAGGATTCGCCAAGAAAATATTGGGCATTTGTCTTCAGTTTTAATTTTCAACGTTCTCAGCAACACAAACAAAACAGCAAGAACGCAACTAATGCCCTGGCAGATGAACGTGGCCCAGGCAACACCTGCGACGCCCATGTTAAACACCGCAACGAATAAGATGTCCATGCCAATGTTAGCAAGCGAAGAAGCCGCCAAAAACCAGAATGGCGTTTTGCTGTCTCCCAAAGCGGAGAATATGCCGGTAGATATGTTATAGAAGAAGACAAAAGGCAAACCCCAAATATAGATGTCCAAATACAATTTGGAATCATCCATTACCTCGCTTGGCGTTTTGATCAATTCAAGCAGCGATTTAGAGAAGATAAGACCCACCGTCATTAAAACTGCGCATAAGATGGCACCAGCAATCCACGTAGTATAAATTGCCGTTTTCATATTTGTGTATTTTTTAGCGCCGAAAAATCTAGAAACTATGACTGAGCAGCCAATGTTAACACCGAATGCAAAAGCAATGAATATGAGGGTTATCTCGTAACTGTTTCCAACCGCGGCCAAGGCGTTATCCCCAATGAATTTGCCAGCTATTACGCTATCGGCAAGGTTATAAAGCTGTTGAAAGATTATGCTCCCGAATAGCGGAAGGCAGAATTTGAGCAGCACTTTTAGTGGATTTCCAACGGTTAAATCTTTATTCATTTTGACGCGTATATGATAGTGCAATTACGTCCGCAAAAAAGCAAAAGAAAGGTGTAAACGTTTACATCGAACATCACATGTTTAATGCCAGTAATGTAAAATATAAGTGGAGGATATTCAAATGATCAAAGGTCTAATGTTGCTAGCGGATGGTTTTGAGACGGTTGAGGCTCTTGGAACGCTTGATGTGCTTCATCGCACTCACATGATTGAAGTTGATTATGTTTCTATTGGCGATATGACAACTGTTATAACGTCGGCGAATATCAAGGTTACCGCCAGCGGTTTGCTTAAGGATATAAAGGATATCTCAGATTACGATTTCGTTGTTCTTCCGGGCGGCAAACTTGGCGTCGAGAACTTAAAGGCCTCATCTCTAGTGATGGCAACGATTAAGAAATTTCATGATGAAGATAAGTATCTATGTGCCATCTGCGCTGCTCCATCAATTTTGGGCGAATTGGGATATCTCGATGGAAAGAGATACACATGCTTTCCCGGATTTCAAAAAGGGAACGGAGAATACATTGACACTGGATCGCTTATCGACGGCAAAGTAATCACCGGCCATTCAATGGGATATACGATTCCTTTTGCGGAAAATATCGTCAAATCTTTGCTCAACGAAGATTGCGTTATCGCGATTCAACCGGGAATCAAAGGATTGTAAAGCGGAAAATTCGTTTATGTCCACGCCGTTTTGGCGTGGTTTTTCTTTGATTTTTGAGTGGGTGGACACTAGTATAATCACGAAATTTAAATATTCTTAAATAAAATCAGGATACTTATCCGTTACATTAAGTGAGAGGTGGACATGGCGAATGATTCAAAACTAATCAAGCGATTGAAGCGAAAATCCCTCGAGGCATTCGATATTGTCTATCATGAATACAAGAATCTTGTGTTCTATAAAGCCTACATGGTTCTCAACAACAAAGAGGATGCAGAAGACATCACCCAGCAAACCTTCATCAAATTCATGGAAAACATTGAGGGCATAAATGACGATTCTTCAATCAAAGCCCTCTTGTCTCGCATGGCGGAGAATGAGGCCATAGACCTATACCGGCAAAAGACCAAACGAGTGTCCGCTACTGATGAGATGATTGATGGCATTTCAACAGTAGACCGGAATGAAGCTGAACTCGCGATAACGCTCAATAAGGTGCTTGAGGTCGATGAAGCGAACATCGTCATGCTGAAAGTTGTTTACGATTACACGTTTCAGGATATCGCAGATGAAACTAAAGAAACGCTTGGGACGATTCAGGGCAAATATTATCAGGCAATGAAGAAATTGAAGAAGTATTACAAGGAGAAGGAAAATGAGAACTGAAGATAAGTACAAAAGTGAAGTTTCCTCCAAATTTGAAGCAGAGGATCATTTTGCTGAATTAGCTGCAAAATTAGAACTGAAATCCGAGAAAAAACATTCAAAACTTCCGTTATTTGCCTCTTTAGGCGGGATCGCCGCTCTTGGGTTAACTGCCGGAATTGTTGTTGCAATTGTCTTAAACGTCTCTCCAACACAATCAGAAAAACAGGCCTTTACAATCGGGAAAATAACTGATCAAACCAAAAAAGAGAAAGCGTCGCAGCTGTACTCAAATTCATATACAACGCTTAGCAATATGGAAGACGAAAATTCTGGGGTTGTTAAGTCTCTCAAGAGGGCGAATGAGTCATCAACTTACGCTTACCACGTTGATTATAATTTGCATTACGAGATGCAAGCCAGCCTTCTTAAAGCGATTACTTGGTCTGAAAAAGATGATGAGACCTATTCCTTGGATTTGATCAAAGATGAAAGTGGTGTGCGCTTCAAAATGACCAATACAGTCACGCTTGATGAAGAGACTCCGTTTTCTAAATATACGGCCTCCCAAGGCATTCAAGCCACATACCAAGATGGCAATTTATATGTAAAAGGAACCGTCTCATACAACGCGTTCTCAATCGACTTTGCTTATTATTACTCGATTACAAGATCTGATATCATCGAAAAGTTCCCTGAATACTTCATCTCCGTGGCTGAAAATGCCAGATTCGATGATGTAAGCGATGATGAGAATATGAATCTCATCAACGCAATAATAAATAACGATGGAGCAGAGGTCGTTGAAGCGAATAACAATTCTGTCTCCATTAAAACCGACACAGATGAAGCGACTATCACAACTGGCTTTGATGTAGAGAATTCCAGGTTCAATAGCATTAAATTCGATTATTCAAAACTTGCACAAGAAATTAAATTCAATGATTATCCGCTATTAAGTCTTGATAAGTATGAATTCACGACTGAGATGAATTTCAAGTACGACGATATAACTATCGATGAAATTGATGTAAAGGAGTACACAAATATACCAAACTTCCTTCATTATAGTGCATTCGATCAAGAAACATCCGATGGCTACGACGAATCTAGATCCTATCATGGCGGTCACAATAAGACCGAATATTAGTTAACAACCGTCAGAAATCTGGCGGTTTTAATTTTTTTAAAATTTTTAAATAATTTTCAATAAGTCATCCGTTACATTTGGTGTAAGGAGCTTAAGAACAAAATGAAAGCAAATAAATTACTCGTATTATTACCAGCATTCCTTCTTGTGGGATGCGCAGGCGGAAACGCTTCAGGCAACGAAGCTGAAAAACAATTCTCTACAGGAGTCATCTCTTCTGAAAAGGACAAAGAGAACTTCTCAAATATCTACGCTCAGTCCAATGCAACTCTTGAAAAGGCGGAATCAACAGCCTCAACAACCTCAAATAAGAAGTCTTTAAAGAGAGCAAATGAGTCCGAAGTTTCATCAGAAACAACGGAAACTGAATCTGAAGTCGAGACAAGCGAAGGTGATGAATCATCGGCCGATGAAACAATCGACATTACCTCTTTCCACGCTGACTTCAACCTCGATTTCGAATTCGCCGCATCGCTTAATGGCCAGGAATTAACGAATCAGTCCGATGTTGAAAACTATTCAATTGATATGGAACTTAAAGATGATAAGGTCTTGATGGATGTGGAATTGTCGCATTCTTATTCGGGCAGCACGTATGGAGTTTCATACGAATCCGGCAATTCGGAGATTGACATCCATTATCAGGATGGCACGCTCTACGCAAGCCAGACTGTTTCAAATCCGTGGATCGGCGATATCAATTTCAAAGCGGCATATGGCATTGAAATTGAAAAAGCCTATAGCGAATTCAGCGATTACTTCATCTCGATGGCGGAGAACGTCAAACTCGATGAGGATTCTGAATTAAGTGCAAAGGACGTTATTGATCAGCTTCTTGATGAAGGTAAAGTCATCATTACATCAACCAAAGGGAACCTCGTCACCGCAGATATCAACTACGCAGACGGAGTTGCAACGGTCACGATGGATGTCGTCAACAAAATATTCACATCGGTTAAGTTTGATGAATCCGCAATCTTCGATGCCTTTAAAGAGAAATACAATGGAACTGGATTATCTGCTTTGATGGGCTTCTCAATTGATAAAGCCGTCTTCACTGTCGAGATGAATTTCACCTACAACGACACAACGGTGACAAAGTTAACCGATGAAGAGATTGCTTCATATCCTAAAGTTAATAACTACAATCACTATTCAGATAGAAACGGCAACAAAAATGATGATGGCAATCATGGTTACCACGGTGGACATGATTCCGTTGAAATGTAAGTAAACGCCATTCGAATCAAAGAAAACGAGCGTAAAAACTCGTTTTTTCTTATTAACAAATGTGATTGTGGGAACCTATAATAAAACCGAATTAGGAGGCGTTTATGAATCTTGTCAAAAAATGTGTGGCTGAGCTTATTGGCACCGCCGTGTTGTGCTTTGTTGCATGCGGTGTAGCGGTTGTCACCAGCTACTCTACATATGCCTTTTTTGCGTGGTGGATTGCAACTCCTCTTGCATTCGGCCTAGTGATTGTTGCCATGGCTTATAGCATCGGAAATGTTTCCGGCTGCCATATTAATCCAGCGGTTTCTCTTGCCATGTTTATATCCGGCAAGATGACTCTTAAAGAGTTCATTGCGTATGTTGGCGCTCAGATTATTGGCGCGTTCATTGGTTCTGCGCTTTTGGGATTGTGCCTCCTCAATTTTGGAGGTTTCGCCAATCTTGGTGGCAACACCATTCAGCTCGCTTTAATGAAGGACGAATCCCTTAATGCGTGGTCATATATAGGCGCATTCGTTGTCGAGTTAATTCTCACATTCATCTTTGTTCTTACCGTCCTTGGCGCTACGGATTCCAAATTCCACGACGGAAAACTTGCTGGACTTGTCATCGGCTGCTCCCTTACATTGGTTCACTTTATTGGTTTAGGCTTTACTGGCACATCTGTTAATCCCGCTAGATCAATTGCCCCAGCTGTCCTTCAAGCGATTGCTGGAAACGCAACATCTTTATCGCAGGCTTGGATTTGGATTCTTGCTCCTCTATCTGGCGCTGCCCTTGCTGCCCTTGTTTATAAGCTCGTAGCTAGGACCAAAGATGAAAAAGGTGAAGCTACCACAAAAGTGGAATAACATTCTTCAAGGTTTCAACGGTCTTGTGCTTGAGGCCGTTTTTCTTTTGCCATATTCTATTATTTAACGGAGGTGAGCATATGGAAGTTAAATTCTTGGGCGTTGGCTCGGCCTACTCATATAAGGATGATTACACATCTTGCTATTGGAAAGATGGAACGGTTATCTACTTTATTGATATGGGGGAGAAAATCGCTTCAAAAGTTATAGAATTGGAGCTTTTAAACGATGTTAGCGCGGTGAACATTTTCATCACCCACATGCATTCTGACCACATTGGATCACTGCAAACTTTGCTATCTTACATCGCTCATTTCACATCAATTGAAGAAGTGGCGCTTATCTATCCTCGAAAGGATTTGCTTGAATCATATCTTAAATTGCTCAATTACAAAACGGGAGCTAAGTTTATCGATGATGAAGCCTTTCAGTTAAATGACTTGCACATTGAAGCGATTCCGCAGATTCATATTCACGATTCGTATGGGTATGTCATCAAGAGCAAAGATGACGGTTTTTTCTATTCCGGTGACACGTCTGTCTTATCTTTAGACGCATTAGATTTGCTCAAGGGAAATGTCATCAATCGCATTTATCACGAAGTCTCCATTAATTCATCTCCTATGCATATGGGGATTGATGATTTAGCAAAATTAGTCCCTCCGTCAATGAGGGATAAATTCATCTTGATGCATTTTGAAACGGATGAGCTTAAGGAAAAATGTTCGTCTCTAGGCTTCAAAATCGCTTCGCCTGTATGAGTATAAGAAATCGTTTGTAAATTTTATAAAAAAATATTGACCTATGAAGAACTGCAGGTAAAATTGACCGCAGTTTTTTATATTTTGGGACTACCCTAAAAGGAGGTTGTATGTCCAAGTTCATATTCGTTACAGGCGGTGTCGTTTCCTCATTGGGTAAAGGCATCTTCGCCTCTTCTTTAGGCTTGCTTTTAAAATCCAGAGGCCTAAAGGTTTTCATGATTAAATGCGATCCTTATTTAAATGTTGATCCAGGAACTATGTCTCCTTATCAGCATGGTGAGGTTTACGTTACGGATGACGGTGCAGAGACCGACCTTGATTTTGGCCATTATGAGAGATGGGTTGACATCAACCTCAAGAAAGAGTCGTCTATCACCTCCGGCAAGGTCTACAAAGCCGTTATTGATAAAGAAAGAAGAGGGGATTACCTTGGCGCATGCGTCCAAGTCATCCCTCATGTCACAAATGAAATACGTTCCAGATTCATGGAAGCCGCCAGAGTCTCTAACGCAGATGTTGTCATTGTTGAAATCGGTGGCACAGTTGGCGATATTGAATCACTCCCTTATCTTGAGTCGATGAGACAAACGCGCGCCGAACTTGGATATGACAATGTAATGTTCATGCATAACACTCTAGTGCCGTATCTCCATGCAGCCGGAGAAATAAAGACCAAGCCGACTCAGCACTCTGTTAAAGAACTCCTTTCTATCGGTATTCAGCCTGACGCAATCATCCTTAGATCTGAAGTGCCGGTGTCTCAAAGCGCTAAAGAAAAGATATCATTATTCTGCAATATCCCTGCAAAAGGGGTATTTGAGGCCGACGATTTAGATGTTGTCTATAAGCTCCCACAGATGCTTCACGAACAGGGGCTAGACGATTTTGTGTGCGATCACTTGCGACTCTCATGCCCTCCTGCAAACATCATAGATTGGAACGCTTTTGTTACTAAAGTCTCCAATTCAAAAGAAACGGTTAAGATTGCTCTTGTTGGCAAGTATGTCGAATTGCATGATGCTTACTTATCGGTTAGTAGCGCATTAAAACATGCCGGTTGGAATGATAATCACAATGTTGAGATTGGCTGGATCAAGTCCATGGATTTGACTAAAGACAACGTTGAAGAAACGCTTAAGGATTACGATGGCATTCTTGTGCCTGGCGGTTTCGGCGAAAGAGGAACTGAGGGTAAAAAGATTGCAATAAAATACGCTAGAGAGAATAAGGTGCCTTTCCTTGGCATTTGTTTAGGTATGCAGCTCGCCCTCATTGAATATGCGGAAAACGTTTTAGGATATAAAGGCGCTAACACAACGGAGTTTGATCCAGATACACCATATCCTGTCATTTCTTTGCTTAGCGACCAATACACCGGAATCAATATGGGCGGCACATTAAGACTTGGCCTTTATGACTGCCATATCGAGGATGAAGGATCCTTGGCTTATAAATGCTATTGTGCTCACAACATTCAGGAACGCCATCGCCATAGATACGAATTTAATAATGCCTACAAGAAAGCATATGAAGACTCCGGGTTGGTATTCTCAGGAATAAATCCTCAGAAAAACCTCTGCGAAATGATTGAATTACCTTCGCATCCTTTCTTCTTGGCGGCGCAATTCCATCCAGAATTCACATCCCGCCCTTTAAGACCAAACCCAATGTTTGCCGGCTTTGTCAAGGCTAGCATCATCAATAAAAAGAAATAAAGTGCTATACTATCAGTATGAAAGCACTTCTTGTCTATTCTAAAAATAGCGGCAAAAGTAATTTTCACCGCTATTTTTCTTATGTGCATAAAGAACTTGAACCTCTATACGAGAGACTGGATTTCTGTTGTCCAAATACGCAGCAAGAGGCTTTTGAGGTAGAGGCTAACGCATATAAGGAATATGATGTCTTATTGGTCGCAGGCGGAGATGGAACCTTCAATAACGCAATCAATGCCATAATGCAAAATGAAAAGAGGCCGATTATCGGTTATATCAACAGTGGCACTCTTGGAGATGTCGGTAAATGTTTTGGAATGAAAAGAAGCGTTAAATCCTCAATCCAGGTCATCAAAAAACAAAACATCAAACCTTGTGATTTGGGCAAAATAACGGTTCAAAATAAATCGAGATATTTTTGCTATATGGCTGCCGCGGGATCATTTTCTGATATTTCCTACAAAACAAGAAAACATAAAAAATCCCTTGGAAAGTTCTCTTATTATTGGGAAGCGATTAAGGAATTATTCAAAAAGAGGCAAATAGAATACAAAATTTTCGATGATTTTTGCAAAACTAATTTTTTGATGATACTCAACGGCCCATATGTGGGTGGATTTAAGGTTTACAAAAGTGCTAAGTTGGATGATGGCAAATTAAAATTTTTTGCTTCAAGGGGAAGGGCTTTCCATGGCTTATGTTCCTATGTTACTGGGAAAAACATTGATACATTAGAATCCGATTGTTTCGAAATCGAACTCAAAGGCGAAGATTTAACGTGGTGTATCGATGGCGAAGCGTTTTTGGATGGGAACGCAAAAATATCTTGCGAAAAACTGGCAATTCAAACCTATTTTGATAGGTAAAATAGCAAAAACCCCACAAATTCGACTTTTCTTTTTAATGTATGCGCGTGTATGATATTAGCAAAGAAAGAGGTATTACCTATGAAGAAAAAGTCTATAGTTAACGCGATAGTTGCTTTAGTTCTTGTCGGATTGGCAGCACTTGTTTTATTCTTCACGCCACTCGTGATTTCAGGAAAGAACATCTCGCTGATTAAATCCGGAGAAGTATCAACGAATGCTCTTTTCGCAATCGTCATGAATTTCCCTAAGACATTCATGAACTTAATTGCTGTCCTTTTCCAAGGGGCAACAGCCAACATCACTTTCGGAAAGATTGGTGCTTGGATCGCATTTGGAGGATTAGCCTTCTTGGTCGTCGTTTGGCTTATCCAGTTCATTGGATTCATCGCCAAGAGACGCGGTTCAGGAACGGTTTGCACAATCCTTTATTTAATTACAGCAGCCGCTGCCTATGCGATTCTCTTATCCGCCATCACAAGCGGTGTACTTCTCGAAGGAACAATCGTCTCTGTTTTTAAGAATAGAGTAAATTTCTCCGGCAGATCGTTTGTCGAAGTTTTAAAACTTCTCGTTCAAATTATCTACACTGCACTCCCATACGTTCTCGCCGTTGTCGCATTGATTATGGCCGTTGTTTACGAATTCCAGTCACTCGCTGATGCGGTCAAGAACGGCAAGAAGAAAATCAAAAAAGCCAACGACGCAAAAGATGCGAAGAACGCTAAGCTTGGCGAAGTCAAAGAAGAACAACCAGCCGAGGAACCTAAAGAAGAAGAAAATAAGAATAAGGAACCTGATGAAGCTTCGCTCAAAGCTGCCCAATACGAAGAACTCGCCAAGGCTAACAAAGTTGATGTTAGCTGTGACAGCCACGGTCCACAGATAGTTCAGAATTTCTATGGATCAACTCCAGCTCAGCAGCCTGCACCTGCCCAGTATGCCCCATACCCATATCCGCCATTCCCACCTTATCCTTACCCATATCCACAGCCAGAGCCAAAACCTGAGCCAAGACCAGAGCCTGCACCTGCACCTGCTCCAGCGCAAGTGGATGAAGATAACAGACCATTAACTGCAAAAGAATTGCGCGAAATCATTGCAGAAGCTCTTGATGACCATGATCATCCGGAGAACGATCGCCCGCTAACAGATGATGAGGCTCGCGACCTCATCCGCCAGGAACTCGACGCTTATTATGCCGGAGAAAAACCAGTCGAAGAGAAATCATCTGAGGATTTTACAGAAGAGGAAACATTAACTGGTGAAGACCTCCGCGCTATCATTCGCGAAGAAATCCAGGCATTAGCATCTGCTCCTGTTGCAGAAGCTGCCCCAGAGCCACAGCCTGAACCAGCCCCTGTTGAGGAACCGGTTCCAGCCGAAGAAGCTAAAGAAGAACCTAAACCAGAGCCAACTCCAGCCATCAGCCTTGATGATATCCGTGGAGTCATCAACGACGCGTTCGCTGAGCGTGCCGCCAAAGACGTCGAGAAAGAAAACGCGAAAGAAGCTGCCCAAAAAGCCGCTGAAGAAAGACAAAACGAAGCGATTAAAGCTATTGCCGATTCAGTCATTTCCGCAGAAGAAATCAGGACAATCGTTTCAGAAGAAATCGATAAGAAAACCGTTGAAGCTCCTGTCCAAGAACCACAGCCAACTCTCACAAGTGAAGACGTCCGCGCCATTATTCGTGAAGAACTTGCAACAATGACACCCGCTCCTGTTGCAGAAGCTGCCCCGGAGCCGCAGCCTGAACCAGCCCCAGTTGAGGAACCTGTTGCAGATGCTGCCCCGGTTGCCGAAGAGGTAGTTGTTGAACCAGCCGCAGTTGCTGAAGAGGCGGTTGTTGAGCCAGCATCAGTTGAGGAACCAACTGCTCCTGCTGTCGTTTATGAGAGAAAGACATTCGCAGATCGTTTCGTATCATGCGATCAATCGCTCCTTGATAATTACAACGAATTGAAGGCTTACCTCCTATCCTATGGATTAAAGAGCAGACTTTCCAATTCAGGTGATACGTTTAGACTCAGCTGCGTCACATATTGCAAAGTCACAATCGCTGGAAAAGGACTTAAATTATATTTAGCCCTCAATCCAAACGAATTCGTAGACTCACCTATTCCGGTAATTGACGCATCAGCCAAGAATATCTATAAAGAAATTCCATGCTGCTTCAAAGTCAAGAGCGGGTTATCAATGAAGAGAGCAAAACAACTCATTGATATGGCATGTACGAAACAACAGGGCCCAAATGAGCCTCTTGTTCAGGGTGAAATCGTTGCTGCTAACTACGCTGAAGAGCTTAAAAATTATAAGCCTCAAGGCGGCGATGATGACGAAGCCGAGGACGACGAGTAGTAACTCATAGATAATTGCACCCCTCCTAAACAGGAAGGGTGCTTTTATTTGCGCATATTATTTGTTAATATAATTCAGTCGGTTTTCCGGCAAGGAGATTACTTAGTTGAACCCTGACAGTTGGCCCTTATATATTGGGATAATCATACTTCTTGTTATAATTTCAAGCTTCTTTGCGGCCTCTGAGACCGCCTTTTCGAGTTTAAACAAATATCGTTTCGAAACTAAAGCGGATGATGGTAGTAAGAACGCAAAACTTGTCTTGTGGATTAAGAGGCACTTCGAGCAATCCCTTGTTTCCATTCTCATAGGCACCAACGTTGCTTCTGTTGTTCTTTCCACAATCTCGACCGCGTTGTTTACGATGTGGCTCGGACTTGGCGATAACCTTGATTGGCTAACTTCTCTTGTCGCGTCAATTGTGATGACCATCATTGTTTATGTTTTCTCAGAGACGATACCTAAACAGGTTTCCAAAAGGATCCCTAACAAAATGGCTTCAATTCTTTGCTATCCTTTAGCGTTCTTCACCATTCTTTTCTATCCTATTTCCATCATATTCAGGGGAATAATGTCCCTTGCTAGAAAAATTAGTGGAACAAAAGCGGAGAGCGAACTTAGCGAATCCGATTTCAACTCTATCCTTGATCTTAACGAAAAGGAGGGGTTATTAGAGGAAAATGAGACTGAGCTTATTCAGGCGTCTTTTGATTTCACGGACACGTCGGTTAAGGAAGTCTTAACTAGACCAAATAAAATGTTTGAGATAGACATTCATGGCCTCACTAATTCAAAGCTCGCTGAAATAATCTGCTCAACCAAATATTCCCGTATTCCCGTCTATGTTGGCGAAAAAAATAAAATTATCGGCACGATTATTGTTAAAAACTTTTTAGCGGCATACTTAAAGAATCCAAACATCAAACTCAAAGACTATATTGAGAAACCGTATATTGTCTCTCCGTCTGTCAAAATTGATGATTTGGTTGATGGTTATAAGGAACACCATACTCAAATTGCTTATGTCATGAAAGACAAAGAACTCGTCGGCATGGTTACAATGGAAGATGTGCTTGAGGAACTTGTTGGTCCTATCAATGAGAAGAACGCTCTCGTGGAGGAATCAAAATGATTATCCTTTATTGTGTAATTATCGCTATCTGCCTTATTTTCTCAGCGATGTTCTCTGCGATGGACATGTCCTACTCCTCTGTAAATATCCTTAGGTTAAAAGGGAACGCTAAGACCGATAAGAGTGCAAAACGCGCATTAAAATGTGTTGAAGAATATGAAACAACCATAGCTTCTATCCTTTTTGGCAATGATTTTGTAAATATTTTAGCGTCTTCAATCGTTACTTTCCTAGCCGTTGCAATCCTTAAAAAATCCGGCAATACGGCAATGACCGAAGACACCGCCGAATTCATTGGCGCAACAATCCTTTTGGCCGTCGTCCTTATGTTTGGCGAAATATTCCCTAAAGAGATTGCCAAATCCCATTCTTATGCTTTGGCTAAATTCTTCAGCCCGTTTGTCATGGTCATCAGCAAATTGTTTATCCCGTTTGTTTGGCCAACCAACAAGTTTGCGCAGCTTCTTACATCCCCATTGATTGAAAAAGCCGATGACGGAGAAGAGGCGGTGGCATCTGATGATGAACTTCAGGCGATGGTTGATGACATTGAACGAGAAGGGATCATCGATCACGACCAAAGTGAACTCCTCTCTAAATCCATCGATTTCAAAGAAACGTCCTGTTATGAGATTATGACCCCTAGAGTCAAAGTGTTCGCTTACGACATTGAGACTCCTTTTGAAGAGTTTTTGAAACAACCCGACGCTTTTAAGCACTCTAGAATTCCTGTTTATAAAGAAAATCTTGATCACATTATTGGATATATTCCGGTAAAGACACTGCTAAGAAAGCTTGTTAAAGAGAAGAAAGTGGACATTAAGAAAATCCTCCTTCCATTGTTCTCGGTGCCTAGAACCATGACGATTTCATTTGTCATGGCCATGATGAAAGATTCGCATAGTCACATCGCCATTGTTAGGGATGAGTTTGGCGGCACAGAAGGAATTATCACTCTTGAAGACATTCTTGAAGAGCTCGTTGGAGAGATGTGGGATGAATCGGAAATTGTTGATGACGCTGTCAAGAATACAAGCAAGAGAAACATCTATATAGTCAAGGGCATGATGAATATCTCTGATTTCTTTGCAAGATTCCATATGGACGATGAAGTTCTTAATGAAGATTACTCGACATTATCCGGCTGGATTAATGACCGACTTGAGAAATTTGCGCGAGTAGGCGACAAAATTAAATATGGAACTGTTGAGATAATCGTCACGAAAGCGACCGAGTTCACGGTTGAAGAGTGTTCGGTCCATTATTATCCAAGAAGACGTAAAGATAAGGAATGAGAAGCCAAGAAGGAACGATTAAGTTCTGGTCTTAGCTTCTTTTCTTTAAAACTTCCATATAATCCTTATAAACTAATTCAGTAACCTCATCGAGTGATAAATCATCCGTTGCGATAGTAAAATCTGTTTCGCCTATTTTTTCGGGCGCAAACCCAACTCTATCGTTATTGAGTCTTTGGGCGATGCTTTCTTCGCTGTCGCCCCTGATTCTCATCCTCGCTTCACGTGTCGATTCTTTTGCGCTCAAGAAGAATGTAACTACCCCTTTATTGTTTAGCGCCAAGAACGATTTCAAACCATTGGGATCAACGATTACCACCTTGTCATCTGCCACCTGCGATTTGGAACAGCCGTAGTAATTGCCATTATAGCAAGTGGTCTCAACAAAGTTTCCCTTTTCCTTAAGACTTAAGAATTCATCTTTATTCAAGAAAAAATAATCCACGCCATCTTTTTCGCTAGGCCTAATTGCTCTAGTGGTGGTGGTGATTGCTTTAACAATTCCGTGTTTGCTTTTTAGGAGCTTTGCGACTTCTGTTTTTCCGCTTGCAGAGGCTCCAACTAGGATAATCATGCAAACATTATATAAATTTTTCATAAAAATATTAACTTTTTGGGAAAAAAATCAAAAAAGTCGACTACTAATTAGTGTAAGGAGATTTTTTATGCATTTAAAAATCATGACAGCGCTATTCGCTACAACGATTGGTTTATTCTCTGGAGCCAAGAATAGAAACCTTTCAGTTCAGATCATAAAATCGGTGAAACTCGTCGACCAGGATATTGGGTGCATTCCGAATGATGACAACGATTTCAACCTGAGCCTAACTTTTAAATCACACCGCTATGGCATCCACACGTTCTATTTGGTTTTTAGCAACACACTGGTTAAATCAACGTCCGAATTTCACAATGATTCAACATACCCGACTTCTTATGTTGTTAAAACGTTGGAGTGGAATAAAACCATTATGTATTCAGGTGTAACGAAGAACGTTGAATTCACGATTCCTCGAAAGATGATTACATCCAGGGCCAACATGTTCTATCTATACGACGAGGAATATAACAATGCCAAAACGAGTAGCACCCTATATTCTTATTTCTTTAGATTGGATATTCAGTACCCAACCACCTACGACCTTTCTACCGAAGGAGACATATATAGAGATGGGGATGGCTACACAGGCGCTTATGTGCGAGACGATAAGATATATCAAAATCCTTATAAGATTCAGCACACTGGTTTTGATAAAAACTTCACAAATCCAGCAAAAAACCGAATTCCATTAAACCAAATGCAACTGGCTATCCTTAATTATAAAAAGGAAATAGAAGCGCCTGAATATGGCGAGGCAGTCCTAAAGGTCAAGAACCATTTGGACGATTTTCCTTACTTCAACTCAAAAACAGATGGGCATACATCCTGGAGAGAGATTCCAATCGAATTTGAGGAAAGTGACGAAGCAAACCTATGGATACCTCGCTTAAAGGAAGCGCTCGGAGTGACAATGGATGGGCGAACAATGAAACTTCCGGAAGAGATGAATGCTAATGATTTGTTAACAAAAGACATCTATCTCCCTTCCGTTGATGCAGGCGAGGCTAAGATTTTTAGTTTTGAATTGGACGTTTTCGATACCGGGCCAAATGGATTAGATAAATGGACATATTCATTTGAGGTGACTAAGACAGAAAACTACGTCGGTTCCTGCATCTCCTCGAATTACTGCGTGGTGAGAGAATGATGGCGAACACTTTTTTGGCTACGCTACTTTTCATTTTGAGTGTCACGATGTTCTCATTTTCATCTAGCTACGGAGCCTTGGATAGAACTTTTGATTGCTTTGATGAAACATTTGCCTCCCAATGCATAAACGCAATCGATGCCTCGCGGCCGTTTTTTGACAAGGATGTGCTATTAGAGAATGCATCCGTATTTTTTAGGAACAATCTCGATCAGTATAAGCCGATGCTCAAATACACTTGGGATATTGAATACCTAAATGGTTTTTATGAGGATGATGTTTATTATTTGACCGCATTCGATGTTTCTTTAGATGGAAGCTTCTTATCCTCATGTCACTACCGAAACGTCTCTAGCTTTTATATCAAAGAAGGGGATGCCATATATGGATAAAGACATCTCAAAATATGTAGAAGAATCATTTCTTAGCGATCTATTAAAAATATCAGACATCACGGATGTCAGTTTTAATGGCTCCTCCATCTTTTATGTCACAAGTTCTAGTGGACGACTTAAGGCTAATATCGTTATAGATAGCAATAAAGTTGGTGACTTCTTGAGGCAAATCGCGAATATGGCGGAGAAACAATTCTCTCATTCTTCTCCGATTCTTGATGTCAGCTTTGGTCGTTACCGACTCAATGCCACTTATAAATCCATTGCAAGATATTGCAACGAAAAAGTCTTTTCCTTTGATTTAAGAATAGAATCGTTCGAATCGAAAATCGATGGCGATCCTTCATTTTTCCAAGGGAACAGCAGGGATTTGATACTGGAAATGATTAAAACCAAGCAGTCGATTGTAGTGGGAGGAGAGACATCGACCGGTAAGACTGAACTTGAGAAGTGGCTTTTGAGAAATATGGAGCCGAACACCAGAGTGATTGTAATAGATAACATTGAGGAACTAGATATATTGTCAATTCCTCGAATTGACTTAACGGTGTGGCTAGGAAATGACAGGAACGAGGCCGCATTGTTCACAAGTCTTATAAGAAATGCGTTGAGGAACAACCCGGATTACATTGTGGTGGCAGAGGGAAGAGGAGGGGAGATGTATGACGCTTTGGTGTCCGCTACATCCGGCCACAGTCTCATTTCCTCCATACATGCTTTAGATTTGGAGTCGATGCCGAATCGAATTGTCCGCCTTTGTATGCAGGGCGAGCAACGTTCATCAGTCAAAGAACTTTCATCCGATGTTTATCATCACATCCCCTTTTACATCTTTCTTAAAAGAGAGCAAAAGAATGACGGCAGTATCCAACGTTATGTTGAGTCAATTGGGAAAGTTAATAAAGACGGAACGATGAAAGTCTTATATAGGAGGGAAAAATGTTAATTGCCATATTTTCAATAATCAGTGTAGTTTACGGAGTTATTGCGTCCTTTTTACTCAATAACATCATCTTAGGAGCCGTTATTGCAATCATTTTTGAGCTTGTATTTATATTTCTCATCAGGCCTATGGTATCTGAATATGCCATCAAGACCAGGAGAAGACATGAATGCTATCAATTCGTTTATTCCTTCATCGTATCTTTGTCATCGCTCAACTCAGGCGAGGGCGCTTACCAAAGCGCACTAGAAGGCGTCACCGGCGAGGAAAAGGAAATAAGCGACGCTTTATATCAATATTCAACTAGAGAGAAGCTCTCTTACATGGCCAATTATTTCCAAGAGGATTATTACAAGATGTTTCTGTCTATTTATGAGATTTGGGAAGAGCAGGGAGGCGAGGTGCTAGATTTGGCATCCCCTTTATTGAACGAAGTTGCAGAAGTTGAGAAAAGCGAGAACAAGAAGGACAAGGTCAAAATGAATAATCTTGTTCAGTTTGCGACCTTATGGGGCTTGAGTGCTTTAATACTTCTAGCCATTAGATTTGGCCTATCGATGTTTTACGAGGAACTATCTGACTCGTGGTTATATGTCATCCTGAGCATCCTCTATTTCTTGCTTGTCTTGGGATCTATTTTATACATGGCTATCACCTATACGGGAGGCAAACTCAAATTCGAATGGAGGTTTAAACATGCACCTAAAACTAAGTAAATACCAAATAATTATTCTATCTATCGGTAACACAATAGGCCTTACCTTGACGGTATTAAGCTACTTTTTGCAACAATCTCTACTGTTGCCAATATCATTATTTTTGATCATTGCCGTCTCGGATTATCTCTACATAAGTGCCCCAAGTAAGAAACTACAGAATGAGAGGGAGGCCCTGTCTCAAGAATTTATTAGAATTTTTTCCTATTTTTCGATTTACATAAAAAACGGTCATCCTGTCTATAATGCGATAGAAGAGACTATCCAGTTTGCCAGCCCATTGATGGCGGAGAAACTTAATGGCCTTTTGAAGAATATAGATAATGACAAAACCGTGAAACCGTTCATGAATTTCGGGAATGAGTTAGGCACTCTTGAGTGTAAGCAGGTTCTCGTATCCATTTATCGCATGTCCATAGAAGGCGGAGATGTTTCCTATATCAACCAATTCAACATTCTTTTCGCCTCCCTGCTTGCAAATGAGAGGAAAGATGAGGTTAAGAGACTGGACAAGAAAATGGCCACTTGTTCATATTTCCCACTTATCGGCTCTGCTTTAACGATGATTATGATCACGGTAGGAATAATCAATATAATGGGAGGTATTGTTAATGGGCTCTAAATTAGGTTTTATTCTTACGTTATTTTTTATAATCGAGGTCATCGCATATTCTGGCGATTTATATTCCATTCAGGCTATTCATAGCGCATTGGATGCAACCGCCATGACTGTTGCCAAAAAAGTGTCTTTAGATGGAGAGGTATCGGCAGAGACTCTATCCTTAATAAAGAAGAATAAGGCAACGATCAGCGTTCAAACCGAAGGCTCATTGAGGCAAGGCGATATTTTCGTGTTCACTTTGTCTAGGGAATATGACCCTTTGGTTATGTCCAAATCTAGCATGACGGTTTCAGTAAACCGTTCAACCGTCATTGGATATTTAGATTAGAAAGGAGGAGTTATGTCAGAATTAAAAGGAACCTTATTGACCATGGTTTTAGTCATTGCGGTTTTCGGTATCATCGCTGCCGTATTGATTCCGGCCTTCCAGCAATCCGCTCAGGATGTTGCAAGCCAGATTACCATCAGTTCATCACTTGGTTAATCGGATCCTTCAATTTGAAACTCATTTTACAAATGTGAAAATTGCACTATAATCACATCGAGGTAAAAAACATGAGCACACAAGTTGAAGAAGTTAGAAAGTTCTTAGCCGACAAGATCGGCACAGACACAATCTCAGATGACAAGGCACTTAAGGATTTAGGTTTGGACAGCCTTGACGTTGTCGAGATGTGCTTGGACTTAGAAGATAAATATGGAATTCAGTTTGCTACAGAAGAACTCGCAGAGTTCAAAACAGTTGGGGATTTGCTCAACAAGATTGATTCCAAAATTGCTTCAAAATAACGATATTCGCATATAAGAGCGGTCGATTATGACCGCTTTTATTGTTAAAGATTGAATCTTGTTTTATTTCTTGTTGCAAAAATCGTTCTGTTTGCGTAATATATTTGAGCGCTTTTAAGAAGCGTGAAGTAGTGTGCTAACTTAGCTCAATGGCAGAGCAATCGGCTGTTAACCGATCGGTTGGAGGTTCGAGCCCTCTAGTTAGCGCCAACTGGCCTGTTCGTCAAGCGGTTAAGACACCACCCTTTCACGGTGGGTTCATGGGTTCGAGTCCCGTACAGGTCACCACTTGATTGATAAACCGGATTGCAACATCCGGTTTTTTATTTGCCTTTTATCCTTAAATATTAATAATTGAATTTATGAATGCTGAATTTGATATCGCAAATAACGTATTGATAACCGAGCGTCTTATCCTGAGGCCTTTTAAACATTGCGATTCATCAGACTTCAATATTGCCGATATTGATGATGTGACCCGTTTGCATCATCTCGGTATTTTTGAGGAAAAGAAAAAGATTGTGGATGGCTTGATTGCCGAGAACAACGCATTCGTCGTCGTATATAACGATAATGTCATAGGCTATTTGGGCATTTACAAATGCGATATAACGGTTTTCCCTGAAATAGACAAGTTTAAATGTGGAGAGTTAAAGTTTTCCCTGTCCAAGGATTGTCTGGATAGTGGCCTAATGGTTGAGGCAGTGAACAGGGTTGTTGGTTATGCATTTGAAGTAATTGGTTGCGATTGCTTGATCTCATCCAGCCACAAGGGCAACGTTCAATCCACAAGTATTCAACACGAATGCGGATTTAATGATTTTAAACCGTTTGTTGACGCGACTAACCCGGGAATGGAAAAGCCGTCAATTTGGAGAATCCTTTGGAATTCGAATGTTCCGCTCAGTGAGAGAATCTACGCTTACTTACGCATGCTCCCTAAAGGGAAAGTAGCAACATATGGACAAGTCGCGGAATATCTTGGGGATAAACACCTTGCTAGGGTTGTTGGCAATATTTTGCATGTTAATCCCGATCCAGATGCTAATCCGTGTTTTAGAATCGTCAATTCCGAAGGGCATTTAGCGAGGCATTTTGGCGCTCCAGGCGGCATAGAGAACCAAAGAGCGCGCATGGAAGCGGATGGAATTGAAGTCAGAAACTATAGAGTGGACTTGAAAGCGGTTCAATTTTATTGCGAATAAAATATAGAAGGATACAATAATGCGCACTTATGAAACTTTTTAAGAGTAGCGAAATGGATTTAACTAGCGGCAATTTCTTTTGGAAGATGCCGCTTTTTGTTGTTCCTTTGATAATCACAAACGTTTTGCAGTTGCTTTATACTACGATTGATCTGTGGACTGTTTCAAAGTTCGGTGGAGGATCCACCTCCATGGCTGCCATTGGCACGAATTCCGCTTTAATTAACCTGATAATTACTGTATTGGTGTCTTTAGCAACAGGGGCAAATGTCTGCATTTCGGCGGCAAAAGGCTCTGGGGACAAGGATAGAGCACAAAGAATTCTTAACACCGCGATGCTTGTTGCCGTAATCGGCGGAGTGGCAGTGGGACTCTTCGGTTTCTTTGCGGCTAGAACGCTTCTGGAATGGATGGATACGCCTGATAGCATGATAGATAATGCTGCTATCTATTTAAAAGTGTATTTCTTAGGCATTCCTTTATTGATGATTTATAACTTTGGCTCACAAATCCTTAGAGCGTTGGGCGATTCAAAAACCCCGTTAATAGTTTTGGCGTTATCAGGTATATTCAATGTCGTATTTGATATTGTCCTCGTCTATTGCTTCGACATGGACGTATTGGGCGTTGCAATTGCCACGGTCATATCCGAAGGAATTTCTGCAATTTTGACCGTTCTTTGGTTCGTTTTCTCTAAAACCACATTCGTCAAAATCAATTTCAAGAATCTGCGCATTGATAAACTTGCGGCCAAAGAGATCTTTAGGATCGGCATTCCCGCGGGAATTCAGGGCTTGGCGTTCTGCATTCCAAACGTAATGATTCAATCTAGCCTTTACACGATTACTGATTACACAATCGATGGAGTTGCCATTTCTCAAGACGAGATTGTCGCAGGCGCTGCAGCCTCCGCTCAAATTGAAGGATACGTCTTCCAACTCTTGGATGCATGGGCGGTTGGAATTGTTTCGTTTGTTGGCCAAAACTATGGTGCATCAAACGCCAAGAACATAAGAAAATGTTATTGGTTCGCGGTCATATGGATGATGATAGCTTGGGGGGTGAGCGTTATTGTATGCTCCATATTCCCTAATCAGTTATTATCTGTATTCATAGAAGACGGCGGCGGTATTGTGGCGGAGAACGCCCTTGCCGCGGGTAAGGAGAGGATGTTCATGCTTCTCTTCACTTATTTCCTTGACGGCTGGATGGACATAAACGGCAACTATTTAAGAGGGATGAAGAGGTCAAACCCTCCTGCGATACTCACGTTGATTGGTTGTACAGGAACGCGAATCATATTCCTTCTGACCTTATTCAAGATGCCATATTTCCATACGATATTCTGGCTCTATGCCGCCTTCCCAATCAGTTGGGTGCTGGTC
>CAVIJK010000013.1:0-41675 GCA_963643345.1 bacterium
AGATAATATACTAAAAAGTATACTTACTAACATTTTCTACCATAGAAATATTATTAACTGATTACATAAACTAGAAAATAAAAATTAATAGATTTAAAGCTATCTGATGGTATTGATGAAGAAACATTCAAATCAACACTTAATTCTATAAACTTAAATATAGAAACTATTCAAAAAGAAATCACGACAATTCGTTATAGTAATACCACCAACGTAATAGTAAATGCTTTATCTAATAATAACGTTGATAATAGCCCTTCCAGGAATTAAAAAATAACCCTTACGAAAGGCAAGTACATCTTCGTTATCGCTGCATATAATTCACATTGAGACAACACGTCTCTTAGTGCGAAAATAACCTACATATCGACATTGGTGCGGAAGTCAAAAAAAATGCTTCAGGCGAAACGCACCCAGTCTTTTCCTGATATAATGAATTCATCAAAGGAGGTTTTTCGGATGAAATATAACGGTTTTTATTTTTGGATGTTCAAAGGCTCCATGAAAAAAGTCCTGATTGAAAAATATGGCAAAGCGTATGCAGATGAGATCATGAAAAAGAGCAAAAGGATCTATCGGCAACTAGTCGAACAGGCGGATGACATCGGTAATGACAATCCGATGGCGTATAATGAACTGTTCGCACTGGCTTTTGTTGCGCCATATCTGGCGAGTGAGAAGAAGATTCCTCCGGAGACGGTGCAGGAGATGATGCGCCGCTCTCTCTATCATATCAAGTGGTACTTTACCAGAACGGACCTGAACACCAATAAAGGCAAAAAGGAGAACAAAAAGAGTATTGTGAAGTACGCCAAATGGTACACTCCGGAAAAGGAACAGAGATATCCGACATCCTTTAAAGTGGATTTTGAAGGGCAACCCTATGATGGCGCTTGCTATTATCGCATCACACGTTGCCCCATCTGTGCCTATACCAAGAAGCTCGGCGTTTCAGAATTGATGCCGCTGCTGTGTGAGTTGGATAATGTCATGATTTCACTTCAGCACGGCGTATTGCACCGCGAGCAGACGCTCGCTGACGGCGGAGAATACTGCGATTATTACATAACAGGCGACAAGGAATAAACAAAAGGAAAACATAGATGCATTTTGATAGCGTTAAATGATTTGTAATTTTTGCTTTTATGAAATGTTTTCGAATAATCCCGTTGCGAGTATGAACAAAGGGTAGTCTTCCCTCACCAGCATTTGAAATGATAAAGCGAGCTGCTTCATGTATTTGTTATTGGATACCTCATCTATTGTTATAAGGATTTTTATATTGTTTATGGAGAGTTCTTTAAACATTTTATCCAGCAAGTCATCGATGTTCAGAATTGGATTTTTCCCACTAAGCGAAAAAGAAATGCCGTGAAAAGAGAAATTAAAATTCTTTTCGATGAAGAGATGCTTAATTTTTGAAGAAGTATAGATTTTTGCGGCGAGCGCTTCACGCATGTCGTCTTCGGGGTTTAGTCCGATTACTATCCATTCATCGCTTTCTAGAAAATATTTGGAGATAGAGGTTAACATCACGGTTTTTCCGGAACCCCTCACCCCGGTTATAATGAAACAATGCGCTACAGCTGGTTCGCTTGAAAGCTTTTCGATAATCTCCGTTTTATCTTTTCCCCTGCTCACGTATTCATATGGTCTATTTCCGAATGACAAGGTAAACGGATTTCTTTCATACTCTTTCATACTTTTGTCAATTATCTGGCGGAATACACATATAAAGGAAAATGTATGAAAGGGTTTTTGTTAGCGGAAGCCTTTACGCTAAAGAGTGTGCGGCCGTGTATGTCAGCTTATTAGAAATGATAAGGTGCTGAACAAAGAAGCAATAAATCTAACAGGCGCCAAGCCGTTAAGAGAGTGTGAGACACGTAATTTGTGCTGGAAAATTATTTTAAACATTGATGAAAAGGAGCCGTATTTGACTTTAAGATAAACAAAATGTTCGCAAAACCTAATTTTTCTTTCTTTTAGATGGCGGTAAGATTGATATCTCGATTAATTTTTAATGCCTGATACAAGCCGCGTAAAGCAAATACATAATTAAATATCGATTTTGTTATGCTGTTTTTTCTTTCTTGCGGTGTCATAATATTTGCAACTTAGATTTGCAAATAACAAATCACATGAAATAAAAGGGGCTTTTTATGGAAAAGACTAAAGACTACACAAAGCGTAATTTGTGGTTCTATCCAATGGGCACTGTAGGCAGAGACATGATGTACGCCTTGTTCACATCATTTGTCCTTACCTATATTTTGTTGACTAGAACCTTAACTAACGCCCAGTACATCACAATCACCGCCATCATGATTGGCGCGCGAGTGTTCGATGCTTTGAACGACCCTATCATGGGATGGATCATTGAGAAAACCAGAACCAAGTGGGGCAAGTTTAAACCGTGGCTAGCTGCTGGTGTGCTGTCTACTGCTGGCGTTATCATCACCATCTTCAATGTCACAATTCAAGGTTGGGGATTCGTTGCTATATTCGGCGTCATCTATTTCTTATATAGTATCACGTTCACGATGAACGATATCTCCTATTGGGGAATGGTACCATCGCTTTCTTCGGACGCAGATTTACGTAACCAATTCACATCTAGAGCTGTCTTCTTCGCCGGTATCGGCAGCGCCTTGGCGGGATTGCTCATTCCGATGCTTACTGTTGGATCCCTTTCCATTACAGGATCCGCTCAAACATCTTACGGCATCCTTTCAATTGCAATTTCTGTTATCGCTTGCGGCACAGTTTGTTTCACTTTGTTTGGTGTCAAAGAGCCTAATCTTGCAATTAAGGTTGAGGGAGATACCGCTCCAAGAACAAAGCTTAAAGACGTCATCAAAATCATCGCAAAAAACAAACCGCTCGTTTGGATTATCGTCGCATTCTTGATTCATTCGGTTGGCAACGCAATCGTTTCTGGCGGTCTCGGTTCAACGTATGTTTATTTTGCATATGGTTATGAAGGCAGCAAATATTCTTTATTCTCGACGATCGGTTTGGCGGTTACTGCGATTCTTATGATCATCTATCCAATGATTTCTCGCAAAATCAACCGTAAGCCTCTTATGTCCATTATGCTTATCGTTTCTGTTGTCGGTTATGCGTTGATGATTCTCTCCGGGCTTGTTTTCGAAGGGAATAACATCGGTTTCTGGTTTTTAACAGCTGGATATTCATTCGCTAACTTTGGCCAGTACGGATTCTATCTTATCATGATGATTTCTATCCTTAACACGGTTGAATATAACGAATATAAGTTCGGAGAAAGACAAGAGGGGATCATCGCTTCAGTTAGACCGTTCATCACAAAGCTCGCATCTGCGATCGTTGTTGGATTAACTTCCATCTCATACCTCGTGTTTGGTGTCTTGAATTACACCAATGAGATTTCTGAATTAGAACAATCATGTACAAAAGGCGATATTACCGAAGCCAATAAACTTAGCGAAATTGCAACGATTATCGGCAACGTTGATAACGGCCAGAAGATTGGCTTGCTTCTCTTTATGACAGTTCTCCCGCTCGCGCTGATGCTTGCTTCATACTTCGTTTATAAATACAAGTACACTCTTGATGAAAATGAGTACAATCGTATTTGTGATGAGATTAAAGCCAGAAAAGAGTCTAACGAATAATTAATGAGGTCATCTTTAGGGATGGCCTTTTAAAATGATCAAATAGACCACTCTATCATTGGTAGCGCGAAGAAAAGTTGAACTTTTTGAAAATGCAGTGATAATAACCCGTATGAAAAACAAGAACGGATATTTAACTTGGTATGAAGGCCTTCGCCTCTGGCTTAGAGACAACTGGTATCATTTTCTTATCGCGTTACTGATAATTGTAACGATTCTTGTTATTGATTGCGCTTCTTATGGATGGACGGCCATAGTTAATTACGCCAACGGTTTGTTCATCGGTGGAGCAACAAGCCTGCTTATTGGCTTGTTGTTTGTTGTTACTCTTTTCGGAGGAACTGATATCTTTACTTTTTATCTTATGAGAGAAAGAACCGCCACCGGAAAAGAGGATTTGTACCAATACTCCCAGAGAAAAAAGAAACAAAGGATGAAAAATCCCTATTCATTTATTCCATATATATTTATAGGCGCGCTCGCGTTAACGGCAGCAGCCATTATGATTGCCTCAATTTGATAAGTTTTCTTAATTTTTGATTGATTTACTGAAAAATTTTCAGGACTTTTTTCATTTAATTGTTGACATTTCTCACATGTATGAAAAAATCGCACTCATCTTAGAAATCGTCAGTATTCTAAGCCAATGGAGAAATCTATTTAAGAAAGGAGGTCTTTTATGAAAAAGACTACATTATTAATTCTTGCTGGTAGCATCTTCGCATTGGCAGCTTGCGGTGAAAAACCAGCCGAATCAAGCACGCCAAGTTCGGGCGAGACATCCAACTCATCGTCCGTGGCTCCAACCGGTGAAAAACCAGCCGAATCAAGCACGCCAAGTTCGGGCGAGACATCCAACTCATCGTCCGTGGCTCCAACCGGTGAAAAACCAGCCGAATCAAGCACGCCAAGTTCGGGCGAGACATCCAACTCATCGTCCGTGGCTCCAACCGGTGAAAAACCAGCCGAATCAAGCACGCCAAGTTCGGGCGAGACATCCAACTCATCGTCCGTGGCTCCAACCGGTGAAAAACCAGCCGAATCAAGCACGCCAAGTTCGGGCGAGACATCCAACTCATCGTCCGTGGCTCCAACCGGTGAAAAACCAGCCGAATCAAGCACGCCAAGTTCGGGCGAGACATCCAACTCATCGTCCGTGGCTCCAACCGGTGAAAAACCAGCCGAATCAAGCACGCCAAGTTCGGGCGAGACATCCAACTCATCGTCCGTGGCTCCAACCGGTGAAAAACCAGCCGAATCAAGCACGCCAAGTTCGGGCGAGACATCCAACTCATCGTCCGTGGCTCCAACCGCTGAAAAGGCAAATGGTGCTTACACATATGTCTATGAAGACTGCGACGAGCGCGCCAACATTCTCGGAAAACTCGAAAAATACGCCGTCGAGAACAATTTAACAGGCTTAACCCTTTATCAAAATGGCGGTTATGTCATGTACGATCCAGCTGTTAAAAAAGGAACCAACAACTATATCGTAGGCTATGGATTCGGCATCCTCGGAGAAGGAGAAATCACTTCACCGATGTCATCGGAATCAAACGAAAATTGGAAATACTATTACCACACCTATCAATCTTCGGATGACAACACAATCGCTTACATGAACTCAAAGGGTTCAACGGTTGGTGACAATCAAGCCTATGTTGCTTCATCTTATTATGAAACAAAGATGAACGAATTCGGCGATGGTTATGAATGGACAAACTGCCTTGCAACAGAACGTCCGGTTGCCGTTGATTTGAATCCAGTTACAAACCGCGCAAAAACTTTCAAGTTCCACGTTAAGACTGGAGACAATTTAAAGTACAATACACTTTCGGAAAAATACGCTAAGTACAACGGGCAGAAAGTTACAATTGAAGACTATATCACCCCTTATAAGATCTATTACACAAAGTCATATAAACTTCAAAGATCTTCTGAGAATCTCTCCGGTTCCGGTTCAATTGCTGGATCGGCAGATTACTACACTGCTTCAGAAAGCGGATTTAACGAAACCGCTTGGGAGAATATCGGAATTAAATCCGGTACAGATAGCGAAGGTGATTACCTCCAATTCACATTTAACCAGGCATGCACACCTTTCTATGCCATGTACTACCTTTCCTCTTCAATGTTTGCCCCAGTTCCTGAGCAATTCATTAAGGATATTGGTGACGGCGATTTCGCAACAGGCGTTGCTCAGTGGGGCAACTTCTCATCAGATAAGACATTAACTCCTGGCGACAACTGGTTATCAACAGGCGCTTATACGATTGAAAAATGGGAATCCGGACAGCAGATCGTCTTCAAGAAGAACCCATATTTTGACGACGACGGTGGCAAGAGATATAAGATTCCTGGCGTTCACGTTAACATTCTTAAAGCTGTTTTAACAGATCAGCACGCTTCAATTAACGAATTCTTAGCAGGAAGAATCCACGCATCAGGAATTCCATCAGATATGCTTGACACATATAAGTCAGATTCGCGTACAACAAAGACGAACGGCGGTTCAACATTCAAACTCAACACCAATACATGCACTCAGGAATATTGGCATGAATTATTTGGAAAAGATGGAGAGAAGGATGCTTGGGAGTGCGAGCCAGCAATGGCGAACAAGAACTTCGTTGCCGGTCTTAGCTATGCTATCAACCGTAAGGAAATCGCTGATAAAGCTGGAGCAAACCCATCCGGAGACTATTTCGGTGATGTTTATTTATCCGATCCAGAAAATGGTGTAACTTACAATTCAACGAAGGCTCATAGAGACGCCGTTGCTTCCATGAGAGATGGCACAGATGAATATGGTTATTCCTATTCGCTCGCTCAAGCTTCATTCAAGAAAGCGGCTGATGAATTGATTGCCGAAGGAAAGTATGAAGCAGGCGATACGATTAAAATCCAAGTTGCATGGATGGAAGCGTCTCAGGAAAAGGAGGAACACGCTTGGGTTAAGGACTACTGGGAAAAAGCATTCAATTCTTGTGGCAGCTCCTTATATCTTGAAATTGAATTCTGGGCTGGATCAACATCGTACATGGAAGTTTACAATAAGATGATGGCCGGTACATTCGACATCGGATTCGGTTCCATCTCTGGAAACTCATATGACCCACTCAACTTCATAGAAGTTCTTAAGTCGGACAACTCATCAGGTTTTACTCTTAACTGGGGTTGTGACACCAATGTTTGTGACGGAACGCTCGTTTATGATAATAAGGCTTGGTCCTTCGACGCTCTTTGGACCGCAGCAGATACTGGTGCTTATGTTGTTGACGGTGAAAACTCACCTCTCTTCTCATTTGGATATGCCTATCAAGCAACAGCAAAAACAGATGGTTCGTGGGAAGTTACATTACCATGCATGTTAGCCGATGTTGAAGGTGCAAAAGTTGAATTTGCTGGCGCTCTCGCATTTGGCTATGTTGGAGAAAACTTAGCGACATACGATGAACTTGATATTGACGATGAAGACATCACATTTAGTGAAGATAAAACCTCAGTTACAGTCCATCTTTCCAATAATATTTTGACTTATTTTGCAGATTATATTGCGGAAAACGGCTATATCGGAATCGATTGGTATGGAGTTACAACCTTCTTTGGTGAAGCAGGAGAAATCGGTTATCTCACATCTTCTTACATCTTTGCTCCAGAAGCAGAGTAAATCTGATTCGTTTAAACTAATCAAATAGGGTTAGCGGCATAAAAACCGCTAATCCTTTGCTGTATATTTTTCGAGCGCACGCTCATAATACGTGTATACGAGGAAAAATCTAAAAAATTATGTAGCTGATTTTCTAGATTTCTCCAATTCAAACAAGAAAGGAGGTAGTCACATGTCAAAGTACGTTATCAAACGTTTGATTCTGGCGATTGTTACGGCATTCATCATTTTGTCCTTAACATTCATTTTGATGAAATTATTGCCTTTTCAGCTTATTCCAGGCAAGCCATCCGCCATCTTTGCTTATTGTAACCACCAAGTCGATTTAGGCTATGCGGTTGTTTTTCAAGAACCGCACTCAGAATATGGAAGCCTTATTTATTCATATGAGGAAACTGCGGTTTCTGGTAAACCGATCACTTACTATTTTTACCAAACACCAATTTTCACCCAATACTTTAGTTGGCTAAGAAACATCTTCACAAAATGGGATTGGGGTCAGTCAACATTGCTTGAACCTGGAGTTGATGTCATGGTCATAATCTTGGAGCGTTTGCCTCAATCCATGATTTGTAACATCCTATCCTCCATTTGGGCGGTTCCTCTTGGCATTACGCTTGGCGTAGTTGCCGCATTGAACAAAAACAAACCAATCGACAACGTCATCTCTACTCTTGTCATGGTTTTCATCTCTGTTCCAAGTTTCGTTTTGATCACGTTTGTTATTTACACGTTTGGTTACACATTGAATTGGTTACCGTCTCAATTCGCTAAATCAACCGACACGGTGGGGATGAAGATCGCAAGTTACATCATTCCAGTGTTTTGTTTGTCCTTTGGCTCTATCTGCGGTTATTGCCGTTTCACCAGGGCCGAATTAACCGAAGTTATGGAAAGCGAATATTTGCTGCTCGCTAGAACTAAAGGCTTAACAAAGAAACAATCAATCATCCGTCACGCTTTGCGTAACGCGATGGTCCCTATCATTCCATCCATTCTTGCTGAATTTATCGGAATTTTAGGTGGTTCAATGATTCTTGAATCTTTATATGGCATTCACGGCATTGGAAGTTTGTTCATTGATTCCTTGGGCGGAGATAGAGACTATAACGTCTTGTTTGTCGATATGGCTATCTTCACGACTATCTCGCTTCTTGCTGGAGTCGTCCTTGATTTGTCATATGGATTCATTGATCCGCGTATCAGAATGGGGGAGGCTAAGTAATTATGAATATTTACGATAAAAACAAAAATTACGGTTTTGCTCCAGACTCATTCGAATTGGTCGAAAGAACAGAGACAATTCACGATAAGAAACTTGAGACCAAAGCTACAACCTTCGCAAAGGATGCGTTAAAACGTTTTGCGAAGAACAAGTCTTCTGTCGTTGGTGCGGTTATTATCGCTGTCCTTCTTTTAGGCAGTTTCATTATTCCTGCCGTTTCCCCATATCCAACCACTGGATCATACATCTCGCAATCTCTTCTCCCTCCAAAACTGTTCAAAGCGGGAACGGGATTCTGGGATGGCACGAAAAAATTTACTGGAATCACATATGATGGTTCTACCGACTCACCAGCCGGGTTCAATAAGGATGCCGTTCTCGAGCAGAAGGTCACAGACGTTCAGTACATCGATCAGACAAATGAGATGGGCGTCGGCGGTTACCTTGTCTTAACAAGCAAGAACGTCATCGCCGAATCGGATGACCCAACTACAACTAACACGTTCTTGTTTCAGAACTATAAAGCTTTTGAGATGAAATCCTCAAACACTTACACATTTACTATGGAAATGGGGGATGAGGATAATCTATTTAACGGATCTCTAACAAAATACAAAGTTGAATTGGTTCACGGTTCATCAACCACAATCACATTAAAAGATTGGTCGTCTGATTACTCAAAACTTGAGATTAACATGTCTTCTCTTTTGGAAGAAAATGGTAAAAATTCAGACGCAAAGCAATGTTACATTAAGGTTGTGGCACAATCTAAGACCACATCTAACGCTTATATCTCTATTAAAAACGCAATCATCTCATCATCGGATGAAGAGGAGAATGAAACGCTTCTTGCAAACTCGATGACTGATGCTAACGAAAATGCGTTGATTGTTGCGGATGATACAAATCACTATCCTGATAATTATTGGAGAAGTAACGGCGTTCGTAACGTCCACAATGTCGAAATCAGGAAAGTTGACTTCACCTATGACTATTACTATGCCGCTTTAGGTGATAGGGATATGGATATCTCTGGTGTAGATATGCAAGGTTACATCGATAGTGGTTGGTGTGATTATGACTTTAAAGTTGGAGCATCGTCATTCTTGAAAAAGAGCGATAGATGTCCTATCAATAGCGTTGAGAAACAACAGTACAATTCCGGTCTTGATGCTTACACAATTACTGCAAATGTTACTTATTATAAATATTTAGGCTACAAAAAAATGCCAAGCTATATCTTCGGCACTGATGCTAACGGTCTTGATTCGTTTACAAAATCAATGAACGCTCTCAAAACCTCATTAATGATTTCCACAATCGCTTCCGTCATCTGTTTGATTGTTGGTTTGCTTTGGGGCTCTATATCAGGTTATTTTGGCGGTAGAGTAGACCTTATCATGGAACGTGTCACTGACATTATCTCTGGCATCCCGTGGATTGTTTTGATGACCTTGATTATCTTGCATATGGGACAAACCTTGGTCACATTCGCTTTTGCGCTCTGCTTAACCAACTGGATTGGTCCTGCTGCTACAACGCGTACGCAGTTCTATCGTTTCAAGAGACGCGAATATGTCCTTGCGTCTAGAACTCTTGGAGCTAGCGACTGGAGACTTATTTTCAAACATATCCTTCCTAACGGCTTAGGAACGATTGTCACCAGCTGCGTTCTCATGATTCCTAGCGGCATCTTCTCAGAAGCATCCATCTCCTATTTGGGATTAGGTCTTAAGGGTGTTGATGCGTTCGGCGTCATTTTGTCCTCAAACCAGCAGTATTTGCAGACTAGACCAATGCTTATCCTCTTCCCATCTATCGTCATCTCGCTGCTTATGATTTCCTTTAACTTATTCGGAAACGGCTTGCGTGATGCATTGAACCCATCATTGAAAGGAAATGAGTAATTATGGCAAACGAAAAAATTCTTGAAGTCACCGACCTTACTATTTCCTTTAAAACCGATCATGGTCTAGTTAAAGCGGTTAGAGGCGTCTCCTTTGATTTATATAAGGGCGAAACGCTTTGCATCGTTGGCGAATCTGGATCCGGAAAATCCGTCACCAATAAGGCGGTCATGGGAATTTTGTCCCCTAACGCAATCGTTGAAAAAGGTGCAATTATGTACCACGGCGAGAATCTTCTTGAAGTGGCCGAGGAGGAATTCCACAAAATCAGAGGTCATAAGATTGGAATGATTTTCCAGGATCCCCTTTCTTCACTTGACCCAATCGTCCGTATCGGAAAACAAATTACCGAGGCTACTCTCATCAATTCCAATAAGTTGAAGAGAATGGAGGATGATTTGATATCCGATGACTTAATTGCCTACAAGAATACTCTTGCAGCAGGCGAAGCCAAAGCTCAGCGCGTCTTAAATGAAGCACAGACAACCGGTGATAAGCTTGTTAAAGACGCAAAAGAATCGGAAGGCAAGACTATGTCTGTTAAAGACGCTCAAGCTGAGGCCAAAGCCCTTAACAAGAAAGCTAAGGACGAGGCGAAGACCATCAGGCAAGAAACTAAGCAAAAAGCGGCTCCTTTGTATGAAAAACTAAAACAAACAAAGAAGGATGCCAAAGCAAAGGTTGCCGAATATAAGGCATCCATTATTGCTAAATACAAACAAGAAGTGGCAGAAGCTGAACAAAGTTATGCTGCCGGTTCTCCAGAGCTAAAGAAGGCCTTAGAACAGGCTAAACTCAACAAGACCAATGCTCTAAAGATAACAAAAGCGGAAGCTAAGAAACGCGCTCTTGAAATCATGAGAGAAGTCGGTATTCCAGAACCTGAGAAACGATATAGACAATATCCATTCGAATTCTCTGGCGGCATGAGACAGCGTATCGTTATCGCCATCGCCTTAACCGAAACGCCAGAAATCTTAATTTGCGACGAGCCTACAACCGCACTTGATGTCACAATCCAAGGCCAGATTCTTGAACTCATCAAGAAATTAAAGAAAGCCCACAACATGTCGGTTATCTTCATCACCCACGACTTGGGTGTTGTTGCCAATATGGCTGATAGAGTTGCCGTTATGTATGCCGGCAAGATTGTTGAATATGGTAAGGTAAACGAAGTCTTCTTCGATCCAAAGCATCCATACACATGGGCCTTGCTCTCATCAATACCTGATGTTGATTCTAAGGAAAGACTAGACGCCATCCCTGGAACTCCTCCGAATATGATTTACCCTCCAAAAGGTGATGCATTTGCCGATCGCTCCAAATACGCTATGAAAGTCGATTATGAAATCGAACCGCCATATTTTGAGGTTTCTCCAACCCACTACGCTGCAACTTGGTTACTACATCCAGATGCCCCAAAAGTGGAAATGCCAAAGATTGTTACTGAACGTATCAAGAACAATCTTGCATCTTATAAAAACCTAACAGGACACGACGCGGAGATTCGTACTCCATGCGAGAAAGGAGATAGCCAGAATGACTGATGAGATATTAGACACAGCTCACGCCCTAAATGAAGGCGGTGAGCCATTGGATGACGAACATGAAGATATCGAAGGCTCTCCTGTAATCCGCGCTGACGCTCGTGAGCTCGAGGTTAAATACAAAATCAACCCACATCTCAAGAGAAAAGAGGAATTAATCAACTCCGATATTCTTCTTTCGGTTAGGCACTTAAAGCAATTCTTTATCTTTGGTTCTAAGTTTAACCACACCAAACTCAAAGCCGTCTCAAACATCTCCTTTGACATTCATGAAGGTGAATGTTTTGGGATTGTTGGCGAATCTGGATGTGGCAAAACCACAACAGGCCGCTCAATCATCAAACTTTATGACATCACATCCGGCTCAGTTTACTATAGAGGCTATAGAATCTCCGCCGGCTCAAGATGGAACAGAAAAGAGATTAAGTGGTCTAGGATCCATTTAAAGGAAAAAATTAAAGAGTTGCGTGCCATAGAAGCGCAAGAGATTGCGGCTTTGGATAAAAATGCTCCGGATTTTGCGGAGAAATCTTCTGCGATCAAAAACAAATATGAGGCTGAAATCGGAAGTGCAACCGCTCAGGTTGATGAGATTGTCAAGGAACAGAAGGCCAAGATTCGACAAATCAACTTTGACAACAGACACACCCCGAAGAAGCTTGCTTCTGAAATCCAGATGATCTTCCAGGATCCTGTTGATTCCCTTGACCCTCGTATGACGGTTGAAGACATCATTCAGGAAGGACTTAAGATTCAGGGATATCACAACAAAGCCGAAAACCATAAAAAGGTCGTGGAGATGCTTGAAAAGGTTGGCCTTGTTGAAGAGCATGCCTCCCGTTATCCGCATGAGTTCTCCGGTGGCCAAAGACAACGTATCGGCATCGCCCGTGCGCTTGTCATGAATCCGAAACTCCTCATTTGCGATGAGCCTATCTCGGCACTTGATGTCTCCATTCGCGCTCAAGTTATCAATCTCTTGAATGACTTGAAGGATGAAATGGGACTCACGATGATTTTCATCGCTCACGACTTGTCTGTTGTTAAGTACTTCTGCGATAGAATTGCAGTCATGTACTTCGGAAAAATTGTTGAACTCGCAACATCCGATGAGCTCTTCAAATATCCGTTGCATCCATATACGAAATCGCTTTTATCCGCAATTCCAAAGCCGAATCCATTGACTGAGAAGGAACGTGTGAGAGTTCTTTATAAGCCAAACGAGGTTCACGACTATTCTGTGGACAAGCCTGACTTAAGAGAAGTCTATCCAGGACATTTCGTCTATTGCAATGGAAAGGAATTCAAGGAATATCAGCAGTTTGTTAAAGACAACCCGATTAAATAACACATGCCATCCGAAAGGGTGGCTTTCCTTTTATTTGAGGTTTGCTAGTATAATTACTGCATATGATATTTGATGAATTTCCGTATTTGGAAAACGAATTAATCATCTTAAAGAAGCCTTCTTTAGATGATCTTTCATCCTTTGAATCCATGGTAAAAGACAAAGATGTCTATTCTTATGAACCGACGTTTTTGCCAGAGCTTAGAAGTAATAGTTGTAGAGAATTCCTTGAAAAGGATAATGATGCCTTATTCAAAAATAAAGAATGTATCGTTCTTGGCATTTATCTTAAGAATTTCCAGTACAAATTCATTGGGCTTGCTGAAATCTATGGATATTCTAAAAGAAGAAGCAAAGTATCGATTGGCTATAGATTGATTAAAGAGGCGTGGCACAAAGGAATTGGTACAGCGGTGGTTTCCTTATTGAAAGACCACATAATCAACCAGCTTGAAATTAAAAGAATCACCGCTCATGTGCGTGTTGAGAATGTTGCATCCAAGAAATGCCTTCTTAAGAACGGTTTCGTTCAAAGGCGTGCAGAGCACGAAGAAGATTGGGGATATCAAAATAGAGTTATAGCCGAGAAGTTTGTCTATTATTCCGATTTGGATGATTTTGGCGCTCTATAAATAAAAAAATGCCAATCCTTAAGATTGACATTATAGAATTTTTTTCACGCTTATTTGCTGTTTTTTTCCTTTAAAACTTCCTCGTATTTAACACCATACCAATGAGACTCATCGTCTTTAGTTTTCTTGATGCTTTCAACAATGAAGTCCGTTGCATCATCTAGTGTCTCGTAAAGGCTCTTTCCATTGAGGAGATTTCCTATGATAACGCTTGAGAAGATATCTCCAGTTCCGTGGTAACTTGGTTCCTGTTTGTCTTTTAAAACAACAACCTTATCCTTCCCGTTGTAGGCGATTGCGCCAAGCTTGGCGCCTGTCTCATATCCGGTTAAGATGACATTCTTGCAGCCTAAAGACAAAAGCCTTTCTAGCAATGTGTTGATGAATTCTTCTGTCTGTTCCTCTTGATACGGGGTATCCGTTAAGAAACACGCTTCGGTAATGTTGGGAAGTATATAATCCGCAACCTGACACATTCTCCTCATGCCGTTGACTATTGTTTCGCCAAGTCCCCAATACATCTTTCCATGATCCGCCATTGCAGGATCTACAAAGAATTTGCCACCCTTGTTCATCATTTCGTTTTTGATTTTCAGGATGTAATCGAATTGGCGTGCATCTCCGATATAACCCGTGTATAGACCATCAAACTTGATGCCGGTATTTTCCCAATGATTGATTATTTTAGGCATCTCTTCAGTCAAATCTAAGACCGTAAAGCCTTCGAAACCTGGGGCTGTGTGAGTGGATAGTATGGCGGACGGAAGAATGGCTGTTTCATGTCCGTAAGCGGATAGAACCGGCAACGCGACGGTTGTCGAGCATTGCCCATAACAAGAAATATCCTGCACTGTTAAAATCTTCATAATCGTTCTCCTTAGAAACAGATGATGCGGCCAAGTCTCACGCATGTTGTACCGGCCTTCAACGCTAATTTATAATCATCCGACATCCCCATTGATGTCTCTTTTAGACCAAACTTATCCGCTAGCGCTTTTGTATCTTCAAAAACCTTTAGTTTCTCTTCATCCGTTTGGTCCTTGTCGCTCATCACCATAAGTCCGATAACTTGAACTTTTGGATATTCTTTTAGCGTATTTAAGAACCGTTCGAGATCAGGTGGGGCTATGCCATCTTTGGTGGTAGAAGATGTTCCGTGTATCTCGATAAAACATTTTAGCGGTGTTTCGCGCCTGTTTTGAATGATTTTTGCAAGTTCTAGCGAATCGAGAGAATGAAGATAATCTATTTTATTGACCACTTTCTTGGCTCTAGTTGTTTGTAGGTGTCCGATGAAGTGCCATGTGAGGCTGTGTTCTTGAAGTTCTTCGTATTTCTCCAGGAAAGCCTCGATTCTGTTCTCGCCAAAATCTTTGATACCCAAGGATTCTAGCTCTGATATCTCTTTTGCTGAGACGTATTTGCTGGCTACGACCATTCTTACGCCCTTAAGCTCGTTTTGAATTGTTTTGATTCTCTCAATATCCATAGCCGTGATTTTATATCCTTTTCCCTAAAATAAATAGGTATTTATTGGTTTTTTAAGAAGCCACTAAAAGGCGTGTTCCTGCTATTTTGAGAGGCAATCCTTTATTGCTATGCATGTACTAGGTTCCTCAACGTTATATGTGTTCACTTTGTGTATTAGCACACGTGGGTGGTCACAATCGTTAAATACCGTCACTCTAACAATGATTGCGTGAAGAGTGATGCCGATTATAAGCAAGGCTTTTAGACTGCTAGTTTTCGTACTTCTGACCTTCAAAACCATCTATAAACAATATGTGTTTTTATGTTTAACAAACCGGTAAACCACTATATCATTTATTTGAAAGTTAGGAGGAGTGAATGAGTTCTACACCGGTTATCGTTGCGAGCACGGCTCTTATGGCCGCTACAATCTCTTCATCTTCTAGAAGAAGACGTTTATCTCGTCTTCGTACCTTAAAATATGTTAAAAACAACAGGGAGAATAAGCCTATGTCAAATGAATTGATCAAAGAATTTATTGGAAAAGATGTTGTAATCGTCGAGGCTGATGGAACCGATCATCGCGGAAGACTTGTCGCTTGCGAAGATAATTGGCTCAAACTTGAAGAAAAAAGAATTACAAAACTCATCAACGCCGACATGGTTAACTCAATCAGCTACAAACACTTGAATCTCTAATTTACATATACAACCACGAGCCCGCCCTTTTAGGTTTGGGCTTTTTATGTTTTGTGACATACCCATTAGATGCGAGTGCTTTTTATTCATTGTCTCCAATGATATTATTTTTGCGAGTGAAGGAGTTAGCCAATATGAGTGATGTAAACGTTTTTGCCGTTAAAGGTACATTTATAGATACGCCATCAATTGGCTCTTTCAGAGTCAGAAATGGCTATGCCATTGTCAAAGAGAATAAATGTTTGGGGGTGTTTTCAAGCCTTCCAAGCGAATTCTCTCACATAAACGTTGAAGATTATGGAAATAGCTTGATTATTCCTGGAATGACCGATTTGCATCTTCATGCACCGCAATATTCTTACTGTGGCACCGCGATGGATGTTCAATTGCTTGAGTGGTTATCAAAATACACTTATCCAGAGGAGTCTAAATATAAAGATATCGAATACGCGAAGAAGGGTTATTCCAATTTTGTTAAGGATCTAAAGAATACGACAACCACTAGAGCGGTTATTTTCGCAACGATTCACACCGAGGCGACTCTAGAGTTGATGAGGCAGCTTGATAATGCTGGATTTGTCGCGTACGTTGGCAAGCTCAACATGAATAGAAATGCCCCGGATTATTACATTGAGAAATCAATGGAAGATGGCATGGCTGAAACTAGAAAATGGATTAACGCATGCAATTTCGAAAACGTTAAACCAATCATTACTCCAAGGTTTACCCCAAGTGTTACTGACGATTATATGAGCGAACTCGGTAAATTCGCCAAAGAAAAAGGGCTTGGAATGCAAAGCCATTTAAACGAGAACACTGATGAAATTGCCTGGGTGAAATCCTTGTGTCCTGATTCAAAAAATTATTCAGACACCTATAATCGTTATGGATTGTTTGGCAAAGAGTGCCCAACCGTCATGGCACACTGCATATATTGCACAGACGAGGAAAATAGGCTTATCAAAGATAACGGCGTGTATATCGCTCACTGTCCAACTAGTAACGAGAATGTCATCGCGGGGATATCCCCAGCCGCTTACTATCTAAGAAACGGATATCATATCGGTCTAGGAAGCGATGTTGCCGGTGGTCATACACTAAGTCTCCTTGATGTTATGGCCTCTTCAGTACAGGTATCCAAAATCAGGAACCTTTATTTAGACAAGACAATCAGACCTTTAAACATTGCTGAAGCTTTCTATATGGCCACTGTTGGGGGTGGTTCTTTCTTTGGAAATGTCGGATTGTTTGAAGAAGGTTACGATTTCGATGCGGTTGTCATCAATGATAGTAATAAAGACAATCCTAGAGAATTTACGCCTGAAGAAAGAGTGGAACGCCTTGCGTATCTTTCGTGTGGCCGCATTGTTCGAAAATACATCAAAGGAAAACAATATTAAGAGGCCGTCGGTCTCTTTTTCTTTAAAAGGCAAGCCGTATTTACTAAAATTGTGCCTTGGTAAATAGTAATGGCTGCAAAAGAATTCTTTAAAAAACGTTCTCACAATTTCCGTGTAGCGGGCCTTTTTATAAAAAAATATTCCATCGTATATCTAATCCTTACTGGATTAATTGCAAGTTATGAAGCGTTTATGGATATCAGGAGGCTTATGCTTTACGGCATTGCTGAAAGGATATCTTTAGAATATTTCCTGGCTCGTATTTTCATGTTCGTGCCAACAGTAATCGCTTTTGTCCTTATTCTGTTGAATGTGATAAAAAAAGATCGTTTCAGTGATAGATTCTTCTCATGGATGTTATACATCTATGTATTACTCGCTATGGTATATTCCACATTCATTGCGATTCTTGATACATCAACAGGTGGCTATCCACTTACATTCATGACAGCGATGATTGTGGTGGGAGGAATCGCCACCATCAATCCAGTTTTCTATTTGTTGGTGTGCGCAGGTTCTGTTGCGTTACTTCAGGTATATGGACTCTACAACGCAATCGAAGACCCAAATGAATACTTTCACTTCGGCGTATTCATTGTTATGAGTCTCTTGCTTGCGTTCCGCATCTATCAGGTCACCATGAGTGAGACTTGGCTTCGTGAGAAACTCGAAGAGCAGAACAATACCGATCAGTTAACTGGGCTCGGCAATGAAAGATTGTATTTGAAGACAATCAAGACTTTGGACGAGAAGTACTTGGATTATGCGGTTGTTGCAATGGATTTAAATAACCTAAAGGCTACAAACGATAAATATGGTCATCAATATGGATGCCACCTCGTTGTTGAAGCTGGCCATCAATTACCTAAGATATTCCCTCACAGTTTAATCTTCCATGTGGGAGGAGATGAATATGTCGCGATCTTGGTGAATGAGGATTACATGAATAGAATGTCTCTGTTTAATGATTTCGCTGAAAAGATGAGTTATCAAACCGTTGAATTTGAAGGGGTTAACCTAATCTTGTCTCTTGCAATGGGCTATGCGGAAAGATATGGGTCAACATATAAAGAAACGTTCCATCTTGCAGATATGCGCATGTACGAGAACAAGGTGAAGCTTAAAGCTCAATACAATTTCAAGAGTGTCAGATAACTTCTGACCTCTTTTTTAAATGAAACAGATTCGACAAACCTCAGGTTTCATCGTATGTTTTCGTTGAAATTTCGGTATTTGGCGGATTTTTGAGAAAAATGCGACTTTATTTCAATCAGACCGGAGTTTACTTTGATGTAAACATATTCTAATGTAGAATACCTTAGTATGATTTTAGGTGACGTTTCTACATTATTCGATTTCGAGAATTGGGGAGTGCTTGATTGGATCGCTCAAGCGATTGGATTGCTTGCCTTATTCTTTTTTTCTTTCTCATTTTTGCAAAAATCCAGAAAAGGAATACTCGCCTTCCAATTGTGTGGTTCTGCGTGTTGGGTTGCCAACATGATATTAATTAATGCAGTGGCAGGTGCTGTTTTGAATGCCATAAGCGTTATTCGTGCCGCAATATTTTTGGTTGGGGAAAAGAAAAGCTGGGCTAACCACTGGTCATGGGCTCCGATATTGAGCGTTGCTTATGCTGCTGGCGGAGTGTTTTCGTATTTTACTGGCGATGGATGGACGGCAATCTTGCCATCTGTTGCGCTTATCATCGCAACTTTCTCATTTATTATTCACGATCCATTTAAAATCAGGCTTATTAATTTCTTTTGTTGCCCGATTTGGCTTACATACCAAATACTTCACGGGAATATCTCCGGAATATTGAATGAAATAATCTCGATGATTGTGGTATTGATTGGCATCATCTCAATTGATCTTATTGGTAGAAAAAGAGCGAACGCTGAAGCCGCTGAAAATCTTGATAATTAGAATAATTATTGACATATCTCTAGGCCCTTGGATACTTTTCACTATATTCTCGGAGGCAACTTATGAGAAAAACAACATATGAGCTTGAATATAAACCAGGCTTGGATTTATTTGAGACTCAGAAGGCAATCAAATTCGTCAAAGACACATTTCAGAAATCGTTTACCGAAAATATGAATTTAACCCGTGTTACCGCGCCTTTATTCATTGATCCGGTTACTGGATTAAATGACAATTTAAATGGAGTGGAAAGAGCGGTCTCTTTTGATATCAAAGGAGTTGGAGTTACCGCAGAAATCGTCCAATCTCTTGCCAAGTGGAAACGTATGGCTCTTGGCAAATACGGATTTAAGCCTGGGACGGGTTTATATACCGATATGAACGCGATTAGACGTGATGAGGATTTGGACTTCATTCATAGTTGCTATGTTGATCAATGGGACTGGGAGATGACCATCACAAGAGAAGATAGGAATTTAGATTTCTTATTTAAAACAGTCAAAACGATTTACAAATCATTAAAAGAACTTGAGCAAAAGGTATATGAGAAATATCCGATGTACGTCCCTATTTTACCGGAAGAAATCTCATTCGTTTCCACAAGGGAGCTGGAGGAGAGATGGCCTGATAAAACCAGGAAAGAAAGAGAGGACTTAATTTCTGAAGAAAAGAAAGCGGTCTTTATCTATCAGATTGGCTGGCCGCTTAAAGATGGTAAATACCATGACGGCCGTGCAGCGGATTATGATGACTGGAATTTAAACGGAGACATTCTCGTTTGGTACGATATGTACAAGATGGGTTTGGAGTTGTCATCCATGGGCGTTCGTGTTGATGAGAATTCTCTTCCGTTGCAGTTGAAGGAAAGAGGCGAGGAATACAAGCTGTACAATTCGTTTTGCAAGGGTATTACTGGGAAAACGCTTCCTCTATCAATTGGCGGAGGTATCGGACAATCACGTTTATGCATGTTCTTCTTGAGGAAAGCTCACATAGGGGAAGTCCAAGTTTCTATTTGGAATAAAGATGAGGTTGATAGACTCAAAGAACATAATATATTCCTTCTCTAAAATTAAAAATGGACTCGTAAATCGGGTCCTTTTATTTGATATATCAAATTGGGAGGGAGTATTATTAAACAGCACTCATGAAATTCGCCGTCTCAATATACAAAAACGCAGAATTAGAAACGTTAATCGATTATATCGATTGTGCTGTTTTGATGGTTCCGCATCTTTCGTATGTTTATGATGAATCATTTGAAGTTGATAGTGCAATCTCGCTTTGTAAATCAAAGGGAGTGGAAGTCATAATTGCCATTAATAGAATCTTCTTGGAAAGAGAACTTCCTCAATTGGAAGAAGGCATTAAGAAATATAAAGATTACAAATTGTTGTTATCAGATCTTGGAGCGGTTCAGATTGCCAAAGAATTAGGACTTATTTCTAATGTGATATACGATCCAGATACCTTAATCTGCAACAAGATGGAACTCGGTTTATATAATGGGTATGGCTTTGACGCACTTGCTATGAGCAACGAGATTGTTTTGTCGGACGTCATTGAGTCCTACAAGGACACAAACGCACCGGGGTTCTACCAAGTATTCGGTAGAAAGATGATGTTTTATTCCAAGAGAAAATTAATTGATATCTATAAACAATATTCAGGTTATGATTTTGGAAAATACAACTTATCTTTAGTTGAATATATGAGAGATTATCATTTACCTATGTTTTATAACGATGAAGGGTCCCTTGTGTATAGGCATTATTTCCTTTCTTTGCTTAAGCATATGAACGAACTTTCGTTCCTTAAATACGCTTATATTGAAACAATAACTTTAGATTCTGAAATCTCATTAAAAATTCTAAATATCTTCAAAAATTGCGCAAATATTGAAGAATCTGAACATTTGTTAAGTGAACTAGGACTTAACATAGAAGATGGGTTCACCTATAAAGATACCGCGTATATCAAGGAGAAAACGGTATGAGAAAGATAGAATTGCTTGCTCCCGCTGGCAACCTTGAAAAACTTAAATACGCAATAATGTTCGGCGCAGATGCCGTTTTTATCGGCGGCAAGGAATTTTCGCTTAGGAGCAGAGCCTCAAACTTTACATTAGAAGACATCAAAGAAGGGTGTAGTTTTGCTCACGAACATAACGCCAAGGTGCACGTAACTTGCAACATCGTTATGCACAATAGTGATTTAGATGGACTGCTTGATTATCTCCTTGAATTGGAGAAGTGCGGGGTAGACGCAATAATTGCTTCATCTCCAACCATCATCACGCTTGTTAAGAAACACACAAAAATGGAAGCACATGTTTCCACTCAACAATCCATTACCAACTCAAAAGCGGTTAAATTCTTTGAAGAGATGGGCGCGGATAGGGTGGTTCTTGGAAGAGAATGCTCGATGGAAGACATTCATAACATCAGGAATAATTCGAATATCGATATTGAGGCTTTTATCCATGGCGGTATGTGTTCCTCATTTTCGGGGAGATGTATGTTGTCTAACGTTATGACAAATAGAGATGCCAATAGGGGCGGATGTGCCCAGTCATGTAGATGGGATTATCGCTTATTCGAAGGAGATAAAGAGATATCAGATGACATTAAGAGGTTCACTATGTCTGGCAAGGATTTATGCGCCATGGATTTTATATCCAGCATGATTGAGGCCGGCGTCACATCCTTGAAGATAGAAGGTCGTATGAAGTCTAGCAATTATATTGCTTCGGTTGTTTATGCTTATCGCAAAGCTATAGATGAATATTACGAATTGGGTTCCATTCCAAACCTTGATAAATATAAGGATGATTTGTTTCAAGCGGAAAATAGGCCGGCCTCACATGGGTTTTTGTCAGGAGATGTAACAATTAAAGAGCAATTATTCTCACGAGATTACACAACTCCGACTAAAGATTTCTTAGGCGTTGTGCAAAAATACGACAAGGATACCAAGACCGTCACTGTCCAGGTTAGGAATTATTTCGATTCACATAGAGAACTGGAACTGTTTTCAAGATTCACAGGCCGCCAAAAGATTTATGTTGGGGATATATACAACTTAAAAGGTGAGCTTTTGGAAGCCGCAAATCAGCCAATGCACATTGTTAAATTCCACTGCGATGTGGAATGTTCCCCGTTTGATTTATTGAGGTAGTTTATGGGTGTCACTTCAAAACGTTTAAAATTACAAGGCATGCCTAATACAAGAGATTTAGGCGGCATGGTTACCAAAGATAATAGGATCATTAAAACTGGTCTTCTCTTTAGAAGCGGCCATCTTAGCAAGGCAAGTGATGAGGACAAAGAAATCTTAAGCGGACTTGTTGATCTTGATATCGATTTTAGGACCGCCGATGAGAAGGAGCATCAACCAGATCAGACGATTGACGGCTGCAAATATTTAGAATTGCCAATTCTTGATGAGGATGGAGAAATAGAAGGCGTTGCTAGAGATTATGAATCCATCCAAAAGGTATTCGATGAAATGCAGGTAAATCCTAACGCTGGAACGAATCACATGTATGCGATATATAAATCGTTCATAACAAACGAGAAATCCATAAAAGGTTATAATAATTTTGTAAAAACCCTATTAAATCATGAAGGAAAGGGTGTTTTGTGGCATTGTTCCGCCGGCAAAGATAGATGCGGAATGGCCACACTTATCATTCAAGAAATACTTGGCGTTTCTCGTGATGACATATATGCGGATTATCTTATGACAAATGAATACAATAAAGATGACGCTAGGATGTATGCCTCTAGATTCATTGAAAGATGTGGTATCCAATCGGATGAATTGAAGAAAGGCATTCACGCATTCTGGTCCGCTGATAAAACGTTCTTGGACGCTATGTATCAAAAGGCGGATGAAGTTTATGGTTCTTTCGATAATTACCTTGAGCAAGCTTTAGGTGTTACCGGGGAAGTTAAAGAAGAACTTAGGAAGAAGTATTTAGATTAATATGAAGGTTTCTGAGAAAGTAAAAAACACGATCCATCACGGGGAAGCCCCGGATGTAGTTATCCCCGGCTGTCTTGTTCTAGAGGGCGGTGCAATGAGAGGCATTTATACATGCGGAGTCTGCGATTGCCTAATGGAACATGGCATTATGATGCAGACAACCATTGGCGTCTCCGCCGGTTCGATGAATGGCTATAACTATTTAGCCGGAACAATTGGAAGGGGCGCTATGTATAGCATTGGCCATCGCAACGATAAGAAATGGATAGGCGGCGTTGGCGCAACACTCAGAAACAAAGGTGTAGCTGGATGGGATTTTTTCTTCAGCGATGAGATAAAAAAAGAACTTCCTTTCAATCAAAAGAGATTCGATGATCCTAGAACCAGATTTGTGGCGGTTGCTACAAATTGTGATACGGGCAAGCCTGAATATTTTGAAAAGGATAGTGGGCTTATTGAAGAAGCGATCAGGGCCTCGTCTTCTATGCCTGTTGTATCTGCGATGGTTAAGGTAGGGAACGGCAAGTATCTAGATGGCGGATGTTCAGTGAAAATTCCGTACAAATGGGCATTAAATGAGGGTTTTGATAAGATAATTGTGGTCAGAACTCAAGATGCAGCCTATAGAAGAAACACTTCCAAGAAACATAAAGTTTGGGATGTTAGATACGGGAGAAAGCCTGAGTTGTTGGCTGCTATGAAGCAGGCGCTTGTGGATTATAACGAAGATTGTGAAATACTTGAGAAATTGAATGACGAGGGGAGACTCATCATGATCCAACCTTCAACCCCGGTAACCATCAAAACGCTTGAATCCGATGAAGGCAAGCTGCTCGAATTGTATAAACAAGGTTATGCCGATACCGAGGCCAGGCTTGAAAATATTTTTAAATATTTGGGCATAAAATAACGAAATGAGTTTAAAATAAATACAATACTTAATTTTAGGAGAAATTATGGAAAAAGGTTTTAAAGAAGTAAGAATGCTTGATAACTTCTATCAGTCTTCTGCATTCATCCCAATGCCTCTTTGCTTAATCGGAACGCAGAATGAGGACAAGACCATGACAAGTTTTGGCGCTTATTCCCTTTGTTTCCCTTACTACATCGCTGGCAAAGGTTATTATGCGATGGTTCTTGAGTGCCGCAACTCATCAAACACCTGCCAAGGTTTATTAAGACACGGAAAGTGCACAATCAACTTCCTTCCATTTAATAAGAAGATTTTCACGGAGCACGTTAAATTGGGATTCCCTGGAGATACTCCTGCCGAGAAAATGAAAGATTTCAAGTTCACGCCTGTTAAAACTCTGTCGAAAGAGCTCGATCCAAACGGCGATTATCCGGATATGCTTAAGGAAGCGTGCCAGGTCTTCGAATGCACATGGGTCAAAGAACTTGACAATGCTCAGGATGATAAGGTTCAGGAAGAATATCCAGGACCATATCATAACTTCAACGGCATCACTTCGAAGTTTGGTGCCCACTTCATCTTAAAAATTGACCATATTCTCATGCAAGATAAATATTGGGACGCCATCGCAAACGGCGTGACTAGAAAGAATTTCATGCCAATTCCAACAAACTGGGGTTATAGAGATTCCAAAAACTTCTGGTGCAGCGATTACTCCAAGCCAATCGCTGTCGGAATACCAGATAGAGGAGTCGATGTTGCTTCCGTTAGATATGCCGCCGATAGGTTGCAGACAGATGTCAAGTTCACAGACGATGCCTTGGCGATGCTTGTAAAGGTCCCAAGGCCATTCTTGAAACTTGTCTTAAACGGATGCGTTGATTGGGCAAATCAAAACAATTGCAAACTCATCACCGAGAAAGAGATGAAAGAAATCAACGACAAGCGCGCTAAAGAAAAGAAAGCTAAAAAATAACGACCAAGCCAGGTTTAAAAAACGCCTGGCTTTTTCTTTTTGGCCAGACTTTAAAAATATATTTTTTAAATTGAATTACCTTCTCAAAAATTAGCACTCAACTATTGCGAGTGCTAAAAATGGTACTATAATGATGATGTCGTTATGACAGGAGGTAACTCATATGGAAATGAATTATGAAAACGACGAGAACATCCTTGAGAAGTTCGGTAGAAACATTAATGATGCCTGTAAAGCGGGTAAAATTGATCCTGTAATCGGAAGAGACGAAGAAGTACGTAAAGTCGTGCAAATTTTAGCTAGAAAAACAAAAAACAACGTAATTTTGCTTGGTGAGCCAGGCGTAGGTAAGACCGCAATAGTGGAAGGTCTTGCTCAAAGAATCGTCAACAACGATGTTCCAAACACATTAAAAGACAAAACTATATATGAACTTGATATGGGCGCATTAATTGCGGGCGCTAAATATCAGGGTGAATTTGAGGAGCGTTTAAAAAATGTTCTCAAAAAGATTAAAGACAGTGATGGCAAAATCATTCTCTTTATCGATGAGATTCACCTTATCGTAGGAGCGGGTAGAACAAGTGGTGCGCTTGATGCATCCAACATGTTAAAACCAATGCTCGCCCGCGGTGAGATTGATTGTATCGGCGCCACAACCTTAAACGAATATAGGCAATATATCGAAAAGGATAGGGCTTTAGAACGTAGGTTCCAAACTGTTATGGTTGGTGAGCCGACTGTTGCGGATACCATCTCTATTCTTAGGGGTTTAAAAGAAAGGTTTGAATCCTATCACGGGGTTCAAATCACTGACAACGCGATTGTTGCGGCAGCTACATTATCCAATAGATACATCACAAATAGGTTTTTACCAGATAAGGCAATCGATTTAATCGATGAGGCATGCGCCGGAATCAAGGTCGAGGTTGAGTCGATGCCAACGGAATTAGATGAGGTTGAAAGAAAGATCAGGCAACTTGAAATTGAGAGAATCGCTTTGGCTAAAGAAAAAGATGAAGCATCTAAGATGAGGTTGTTTGACCTCGATAAGGAGCTCGATGGGCTCAAAGCTAATAGAGAAACTCTCACTAATAAATGGCAGAAAGAGAAAGCCGATATCAATGAGGCCAAACGTTTAAAGACTGAACTTGAGAAGGCTAAACTCGATCTTCAAACCTACTTTGGCAATGGCAGCTACGAGAAGGCGTCTAAACTTCAATACCAAACCATTCCGGAGCTGGAAGCAAAAATCAAAGAAATATCTAACAAAAATCAGGATGAGCAACGCCTTATAGATGAGGTTGTTGATGAGGAATCAATCGCAAAAATCGTTGCAAAAATGACCGGAATTCCTGTATCTCGTATTGAGAAAGGTGATAGAGAAAAAGTATTAAGTCTCGAGGACACGTTAAAGAGACGTGTAATTGGTCAAGATGAGGCAATTTCTCTTGTTTCCAATGCAATTCTCCGTCAAAGAGCGGGCATAAAGAACCCAAATAAGCCAATTGGCTCATTCTTGTTCTTAGGACCAACTGGCGTTGGTAAGACCGAAGTTGCCAAGGCTTTGGCGGAAGCGCTGTTCGATAATGAATCCAACATCATTCGTATCGATATGTCTGAGTATATGGAGAAATATTCCGTCTCTAGGCTTATCGGTGCGGCTCCAGGTTACGTTGGATATGAAGAGGGTGGTCAGTTAACCGAAAAGGTTAGACGTAACCCATACTCAATCGTCTTGTTTGATGAAATCGAGAAAGCTGATCCAGAGGTGTTCAACCTTTTGCTTCAGTTGCTTGATGAGGGTAGACTAACCGATTCTCAGGGCCACTTAGTAGACTTTAAGAACACAATCATCATCATGACATCTAACTTGGGTTCTGAATTCTTACTCAATGGCGAGAGAGGCAAGGCTGATGACTTACTGCGTAAATCGTTCAAACCGGAGTTTTTGAACCGCATCGATGAGATTGTTTACTTTAATCCACTCAGTCGTTCGGTCCAGAGGGCTATCGTTGATAAAATGCTCAAGGATCTTCAATCTAGACTTGCAGAACAATACTTCATCTTCAATTTCTCCGATGATCTGAAAGAGAAAATTCTCCAAGACGCCTATTCGCCTGATTATGGTGCCAGACCATTAAAGAGATATATTGAAGATATGGTTGAGACATATATCGCCAATTTGATTGTTAGACAGCAGGTAAAACCTAACATCAACTACATAATTGGTGTCAATGGAGACGGTCTTACTTATAAATTCGATAACGCCGCAAATGCGTAATGAAAACGGGCAGGAGTAATCCGAGCCCGTTTTTTATTCATTTTCTATATATTTCTTTTTCCTATTATATCCAATAAGCACGAACACCACGGTTAATGGAGCACCTAAGAAGAGGATGAACCACAATTCCCAACCCATTTCAACTGACATGCAGACCGTCGCATAGATTGCTCCAACCGTTGCCCATAACGCCACAATGGATAATGGGGTTCTTCTCGAATATTTGCCCCATCTCCAGTTATAGAAAAAGATGCAGTATGCAGTTAATGGCACCGCCCAAACAAATCCAATTGAAGCGTATAGATAAATCGATTTGTCGCCCAATCCTAACGTTTCGTTAAACTCGGCGTCCTTAGATGTGACTAGAATGGTGGCAAAAATGACTGCCGCAAGGGTCCAGAAGAAAACCGACACCAACGCCGTGTTAATGATTCTGTTTCTTCTGATTGAGGCAGGGTCTTTTGAATGTTCTTCCCTTATCGATTCCTCGGTGTGGTAGTGAGTCATGTAATCCATTGTCACCCCGAAGAAATCGGCAAGTTCCTGGAGAGTGTTTACATCTGGGCAAACGTCGCCATGTTCCCATTTGGAAATAGCCTTATCGGTGTAGTTAAACCTTTCCGCGAGTTGGCCTTGTGTTAGTTTTCTTGCCTTGCGGAGATTTGCAATGTTTTGCCCAACCGTCCCTGACACATCATTCATAATGATATTATTTTATATCATTAAACATTAAATTAAAACTTTAGCTTTTGTGAGGCTATACCTTATGGATTTTGCAAGAAAACGGGCTGAGTGAAGACAATTTGCCTTAACGATTGTTACTTCTTGGTGAAACCGATCGATTCGTCTCATTTAGAAGAAAAACGCCTTCGTTTGGGAAGGCGTTATTTCGCGTTGTTGAACGTTTCTAGATAAGCGTCTAAGGACGTGATGTTTGCCAGGCCGAAGCTGTGCATCGGGAGGTACATCTGATACGTCTTATTGCTATACTCGAATACGTAGATGTAAGTAATCGTTGATTTCTCGCTAGCCTCGTCATTCTCGTCGTAAAGAGGATCGATATTGATATCCATTACGATGGCTTTCGGAGTGGCGAGTTGGAAGATTGAACCATCCGTTGCGGTGGATGGGTTTAATGCGAAGTGCGATAACACGTCTAAGACGTAGGTCTTGTTGGTTAAGTAATAAGCTTCGCCTTGATACTCATAGTCTTGGATGTCTTCGTATTCACCCTCATTTATATATTGCATATTGCTGAGAGTGGACATTCTTGATGGATAGTTCTCAAATTCCGCAATGGTTGGGGCATCATCAATTGGGTTGCTATAGAAGCCAAGCTTTCCATCGCTTACTTGGAACATATAGATGCCTTTCGCATCGACATCACCATCCACGGTTTTGTCTGCGGCGTGGTCAAGGCGGCAGTATCCATAGTTGCCATAACTACTATACCAATACTGAGGATTTAACCATTCTTGGGCGTAATATCCCTCTTCAATGACATCATAGGAATCGAGTTTGAAGTTGTTGCCTTTGATGAGTGATCTCATATATTTGAGGTCATCATTTGGGACAAAGGCTCCAACGTTATGCTCAATCAGCGTTTTGGCATAGTCGATAGAGGATGTACCAAATTTATCTGCCTCATATGTATATATCGTGTCACTTGAGAAGTATTTGAGTTCAAAGTTCAATGTCCCATCAAATGAGGCTTTAACGTATTCAATGTCTGCGTAGCTGGTGCTCTTTAAGCCCAATATCCCTAGCAATCCTTGCTTAAAGTCTCTGTTCTTGATGTTTATTGAAGTAGCGGATTTGTCAGTGATGACTTCATCCGGGTTAACCCCATACGTTGTCTTCACGTAATTTGTGTTCCACAGGTCCGTTATGTAGTTGCCGTCTTCGTCGAGGATATATTCACTTCTGCGATATTCCTCGTCATAAGTGACTTTGAATAAACCTTTTCCTGAGACGACGTAGAAATTCGTATCTTCAAGCTCTTTGACTCCTGAAACGCCTATTGCGCATCTTGAGACTACGTAGCTCTTGTAAACGTCCCCATCCACCAATTGATGAATGGTGTAGTTTTTAGTCGTTGCCATGAGGGAAATCCCTTCATATAGAGACTGAGGATTGTATACCGGCTCATCATCCGATTTGGCAGACCCGTTGCCGCATCCGCATAAAGCGGACACGGAAACGATTAGCAATGTTAGATTTTTGAATAATTTAGATGGTTTCATGATTATGCGACTTTATCGAGCGCTTCCATGCTTGTGCACTCGTATTCATATCCGTATTCTTCTTCGCCATCTTGGGTCCATTCGCCAAAGACACTGAAGTAGTCATCTCCATTTTCTGCCATTAACGCCAAACCAAGTTGACCATTTTGAGGTTCCAACATGAGGTTCCAGTTATAGGCTGAGAACGAAGTTAACTCATAAGACTGAACATTTGCGCCGGTTAAGGTTGCATCGATTCTTCCAAGAGTGTCTTGTTTGAAGGTGAATGTGAATCTGTCGGTATACTGCAATGTTCCGTCTGAGTCGTACATGACATCGGTGATTGTGCCTGTATCAGTGCCGAACTCTACCTGTGTGTAGTCCTTCAACGCATTGCCGTTTTTATCAACCCAATAGCCTTCTGCTGTCTTCCAGCTTGTGTTCTGGATGCTATCAGAATCATAGGTATTTGGATGGATAACACATGTTAAAGTTGTCTGTGCTTTACCTTCAACGTAATAATCGGATTTCATTGAGATATAGACCGTTGTCTTCTCGGTAACGCCTTCTTTTGCCTTGATTGTGAGGGTTGAATCGTGCTGCAAGAATTCGATGAGGTCTGTCTCAACGCTCTTGGTAACTGTGTCTCCGGATAGTGGGTCCTTCTCTGAGACTTTGATATATGCGATTGGATCATACACAACAGGTACGATTGACTGGTTATAACCAGAGACTGCCGCTGCAACGACCGTGAATGACTGGGTATCACCTGAATAAATGTGGCATTCGTCAGCTCTATCGGTTCCGATGAAGTAGAATTCTCTTATGGATTTGCTGTAGGAGATTGTGATTCTTTGATCCTTAGTAACACCGCTATTTGAGGTGTGATTCGTAATATGAACATCCGTTTCGCCAACTCCTGCGGCAACAGCTTTGGTGTATGTGAAGTCTAAGAGATTGCTTGAATCGCTTGTTACTTCATACTGCCATGCATCTAAGGCTGTGGATGGCAAATATTCGAATGACTTTAAGTTAGATGGCGTTTCTCCTTCTGTGGTGTGGAGTGCAACATAATCTCCATAGCCGAGATGGTTATCACCGCCAGCTGTTTCGTTATTGAATGTGACGTCGGAGATTTCTTGGATGAAGTATTTTGATTCATCGAAGTCTGGGCTTCCTTGGTTTGGATCGCCATATTCTGCAGAGTATGTAATCTTGGTTGTGATTCCGACCTTTGCGGATGGCTCGTGAGTGGTGAAGTTCCATTTGGATTGAGGATAGTCATAGTATTTGTAGTCCATTCCTGTGACGTTGCCTTCTTTGTTGAATCTCAATTCGATCTCATAGATTTCGCCTTCATGCTGGGCAATTTCGTTTGAGGATTCTTCTCTGTTGTTCTCGATGACTGAGTGGACATTAACCTTGAACGTGCCATCATCTGAAGCGGTTGATGTAACGTCATATTTTGTGTAGCTTGCAGCATTGATTACGGCATTTACCGAATCGACTCTATAAGCCCATTTGATTTCTTGCTCAAGGGCGTTTCCTGCGTGGGCTGACCAGTTGACGTCTCTAATCGCATAGCGCTCCGATGTTTTCCATGCTGGCTCATCGAACCATTTTCCGTCGCGGAAGATTTCTTCTTTCTGTATATCCTGGCGGAATGAATATGCATCTAATCCCGATGGGTTGACATCGTATTTGAAGTTGTCATTGTTTCCGAGTGAATTTGGATACGTATCAACAACCGATAAGACGCCTTTTTCTAAATCCGCGTGCTTATAGGTGTAATATGTCTCTTCGTTTTGAATGTCTTCGACTATTGCAAGAGATTCGTTGTCCTCGTATTTCTTGTAATTATATTCGTAATTGATGAATTCTTCTCCGCTGCTATCGGTGATGGCGTATGTGGCATTCTTCAAGTTGAGAGGATTGCATGTTTCATCCTGCATCCCGCTTCCGGCGTTGCCCGAGAAGAGTCTATAAAGACCATCGGCGTCCTTTGGTAAGACATCAACGCTTGTTCTGACGATTGAGAACGGAATTTCTGCGTTTGGATTGTATCTGAATTCGTATGTGCAACCTGAAGCGACTGCAAAGCTATAGTTGCTTGATCCAGGCCATGTGATATGTCCATAGGAATTGACATAGTCATAGCATCTGTAATAATCCTGGACCGTATCCTGTATCATTAGGTTGAAACCGACCTCGGCAGAAGAGCTTGTAACTTTTGCGCTTCCTCTATAGATTCCGTCTTCATCAAGGTTTAAAACTGCTGCAAATCCCTCACCTTGGATTGTCACATCGCCTGAGATCTTGTAATTTATTGCGATTCTTGCGCCGCCAAAAGGCATCTTGAATTTGTAGACGTTGTTTGTGCCTTCGATTGTTTTGTTATTCATCGTAACGCTTGTCACGGTGAACCCTTCGGAAACGTTGGTTAATGTGAATGTGACTTCCTCGCCTTCTTCGGCTTCGGTCTTGTCAAGTGTGTAGCTGATTCCTTCTGGAACGGTGGCAACGATAATTTTATATTTTTCTGCTGTTTCAGATTTTATTACTTCTGAAGATGTCAGATTATCTCCTTTTGAGTTCTGATTCTCACTTGATGTGTTGGCATTTTGGACTCCGCAAGAAGCGAGCATTCCAAAAACCAACATGCTGCTTAAGACTAATAATGATTGTTTTTTCATTTAGTTTCCCTCCTTAAATGATTGTGGTGTGAATAATTCGAATAACGAATAATTGGTATCTGTTTGGCTAAGAGCGTAGTAGACAAGGATTCTATCGGCGCATTTTGAGATATAGACTTCTTTGATGTCGTCTCCAAGATAATCATCATCCTGGCTATTGTTTACGCTGCAAGTGAAACGGTAGAAGTGACCTTCAAATGCACCGCCTTCTGCAACTTCTTCATATTCCATGTCAAATTCTGATTTGCCATCAGTTGTAGCTGTTTTTTCCGCCCCAGATATGACTGCCGTTGAGAAATATTTGTTTACATCTGTAACAACGAATCTGTAGTTTCCATAGATGCCTGATGAGGTGTAAACATCATAATATGCAACCGCATTCATAACGTTTTCTGGCGAATAAGGAGTTCTTACGTGAATCACTTTGTTATAGCTGATGATTCCATCCGCGTCATAAATTGTGAGGATGGCATCACCTGGCGCTTTAGTTACTATATTGAAGTTGGTTTGATCAATCACTTCAATTTCCATAACGTCGGTTTTGGAACTTTTTATCGTGACCGTCTTATCCGATAAACTCGTTGCATAAGAGCATTTGAATGTGCATCCTACTTCCAGATAAGAGCCAGTAGAGATATCGATGAGATATCCTCCCATTGATCCTTTTTCGACTTCTGTGGTGGAGACTGGTTCAACAGACTCAATTTCAAATTTACTTGTTGTTGCCTCGCTTCCTCCCCCTTTGTTGTTTCCGGTGTTAGAACACGCACCTACAAGCAGGGATAAGGTGAGGAATGGAAGTGCCCATATTTTTAATGTTTTCTTCATTCGATGATCTCCTTATGGCTTTTTTTGTAAAAAATACAAAAAATAACGCTATAATATAAACATAATTTGAATTTTTATCAATTTTTAATTTGATAGGGGAAACGAGATTTAAGAAATAAGAGCCTTTTTGCAAGGATAATAAAAAAGAGGCCCAGTAAATAGGCCTCATAATGATTCGATTGTTATAGTTTGAAATCAGCGCAGGTGAAGACGCAATTCTTGAAGCATGTCGTTTGGTTGCCTGCCCAATCGTCTTTAAACGTTAGTTGGCCATTCTCTAAAAGTATCTTGAATTGTGTTCCGAGATTTGGCCATGTGCTGACGGACTTTCCGCCATATCCTCTGTCGGTAATGGTTGCGGTTAAGATGTTTGTCGAACTATCAAACGTCGCAGAGAAATCCCAATAGTATTTAAAATAATCTTGGCTTAGTATTTTTGCGGTAATGCTGTCGTTTGATTCGCCAAATGTTACTGTACATTTTACTGGTGTTGGATCATCGTTGCTGAAGTTATCGTAATACTGGCCAGTAAACACCTTATTGGCAATATCTAAGGCTTGTTTTTCCACTGCAGCCTCGCTTATAACAGTGAACGACATATCATCATTTAACGTTATGTGAACTTCTTTATTTGGGTTCAATAATTTGAGGCCGTTTTCTTCAGTTGTTATATTGTAGCTTTCGCCATCATATAAAGCGGTTGTGTTAGAGGTGAACACTAAAGTGTGATCTGTATTTGTGTAGCCGTTTGCAAAGTCGGTGATGATCGTTCTATTTGAGTTGCCGCCTTCATCAATGTATCCGGTCGACAATAAAATATCCGATCCGTGTAAAACGTCATAGACAGCCTTATCATCAGACACTGCCGTTCCGTTATACATTTTTAATTCAACATCAGTGACGATTTGCTTGTTGCTTGTTGTGATATAGCACGAAGCGTAAGGGGTGTTATTTAGGTAGAAATTGAAGACTGCATATGAATCGCCGTTGACGGTGAAAGCGTTGTTCTTCATCGTATAGTCTTCAGTTGAGGTGCCTTCTTTCTTTTTGATTGCGACAGAGACATCATTTGAATCGCCTGTTAACGGGGTGATTACCTGAGAGCCGGTTACGGCCTGCCCGAATATGATAATGTTATTCCCTTTGTACATTGTGATACTTGAGTTCCCATTTTTAACAGACACCGTATCATTCTGCTCATCTTGCATGTACATTGTTGATGCGCTTGAGTCGGAGAAACTATAAACCATTTCTCCCGATTCGTTCACACTCAAAGAATTGCCTGAAAATTTGTTAATATATGAGCTGCCAGATAAGCTATATGTTCTAACTACCAAATAATCTCCAATAAGGTCGCTATCTGCAAATGCCGTTGCATCGATTTCTTCGACTGTGATTTTTATTATTTCGTCGACGGAGAATGGGCAAGTGAACGAATAGTAGCCGTCCGATTCCGAATATTTGATATCAAGAGTTTTCTTGCTTCCGTTTGATGAATCCTGAATCGTGTAGCCTGTGATTGATTTAACCTTATACCCATCCGCGGCTTCCGCTTTGATATAAACAACATCGCCCATATCACATGATGTAATCTCGGCATTTTTATTCTCATTATATAGATGTAATGTGATGTTTGCGGAATTAGTCACTTCGATTTTGTAGGCTTTTTCGCTAGGAGTGGTATCTTCATATTCTGCGATGATTTCCATCGTAGTGTCTCCGGCTGTGGAGCTTTCATCCTCTTCTGCTGTGAAAATTACAAAGCCGTTGGAGTTGATTTTGTGAAATACTCCATTGATCGTGGCGCCGGTTGGGACGATATATCCATTTGATACCATTGCCATTTTGATTCTTGCACCGATGGTGAATGTGTATTTGCCATCTGCATTAGGGGCGACCTCTGTGTAGTCTCCTCCGTTAATAGACATAAATGGGTTTCCACTGAATAATTTGCATTCATCTTCAACATAAGCGTCAACCGTCGTAACGACAGGCTGCTCTTCGCTACTTGATGATGAATCCTGTGTTTCTGAACTAGATGAAACGGATTCAGATGATTCTTGCGCTTCGCTTGATGTTTTGGATTCAGAGCTAGAATCCGATTTTACATCAGGGATTGCGCTTGAGGATATTTGATTATTCTCGCTTGTGGTTAAATCGGATACTCCGCAAGAAACAATCATGCCAGCGCTTAATAAGCATGCTAATACTAATAAAGGTTTTCTTTTTACCATATAGATCGACTCCTTCTTCATTTGAAAATGACTTGATTATTTTGCATAAGATTAAGGGAAATTAAAGCATTATTTTGACTATACCCCATTTTATTGGATAAAAAATGGCATATTCATTTCGCTTTGTGTAGAATACCACCAGAAGGAGGTACATCAATAGATATGTACAAAGAGGAAACAAAACCCTCGAATTTAGCGAAGACATTACTGATCTTCGACTATGTATTCGTGGATACCTGTTCCTTGATGGAAGATTCGTTCCCGGCATTCATGGATTTACTTGTTAAATCTAGAAGTTACTGGAAGGGCGAGCTTAAAGTAGTGATTCTTGGCGAAGTGATGGAAGAATTGAAGAAGCATTCCGCAAATAGAGAAAAACCTGATTTGCGAGTATCCGCACTGAGAGCCTTGAAGATAATCAATCACGATAAAGCGAGATTATTTGGTAGAACATTTGAGATTTGGAAACCAAAATCCGACGATGGATTCTTGGACAATGCGCTTTATACGATTGTGTCTGGTTTAAGAATTAAGAATAAAATTCTCGTCATAACTCAGGACAAGACTTTAGCTAGAGAACTCCGTGACATGAACAATCTTGAGTCGCAAAGAGGTCGTTACATTATTGTGGATAGAATCAACAAAGACAGCGAGTTAGAAGAAAACCCTGGCGATGCGGGAATCAAATTTCAATCAAGGAAAAACGGTGGAGTTAATGCACCTAAACAATTAACGGATAAGAAGGAGAGGAAAGAACTGCCTGCTCCAAAAGACATCAAGGAGATAAAACACGCTCCAAAGATATCGGAATCATTGCAAATCATCCTAAACAACGACAAGAGACTAAACAATAATCTATCAAATTCCAATTATCCTAATGATAAGAAAATTAATGATATTAACAGTCAACTATCCTTGTTAAATAAAGAGAATAAGAAGGATTTAGCCTCCTTAAATCTTGTATATGATGATCAAAAACTCCGCGAAATCCTCAAGAAATTGACGAATTCGCAAGATAAGAAGCCAGTTGAGCCTAAAGTTGCAGAGATAACTAAACCAGAGCAAAGGAAGCCTCAAAAAGAAAAAGAGATTCAAAAAACCTGGTTCGAATATGCATCTACACCTTTAGCGGCCGCCATCAAGGCTTGCACTGCCAAATCAATCATCCCTCATAAAAAGGACATTGAGTATGTGCGTCTTGCCCACGGTGAAGCTAACATTGTCATTGAGGAGCTTGCGTTGCGTCTCGACAAATTCAAATTCGAAAAGGCTGGAGAAAGCCATGAACTTCGCTTCAACTCATATGTTGTGACTGTTGAAAAGACGGAAAAAGATTACAAGGCATCTCTTGAGAAAAAAGAGGTTATCAAGAAGGAACCTGCCATTAAGGAACCTAAAGTTAACGCTCAAAAGAAGGAAGCCGTGGAAGTCAAACCCGCTGAGGTTAAGACTCTTGAGACAGTGGTGGTTGAAGATAAGCCTGCCGAGGTTAAGGAAGATGTTAAACCTTCTAATGAGCCAAAGACGGAGACTGGCGAAAAAACATCTTCTAAGCCAAAAGCAAAGAGGAAACCATCAACCCCTAAGGCTAAGGAGGGGAAACTACAGGAGGAAACTCCAAAACCAATGGAATTGCCTGTTGAAGAACCCAAGAAGACGAAGGAAGAGATCGCCAAACCAAAGGCGGCAAAGCCTGCTAAAAAGAAGGAACAACCTAAAGATAAGCCGGTAGAGGTTAAGGAAAACAAAACCGAAAAGCGTTCTCCTGAACTTGAAGATGTTCTTGCTTCTGAGAAAACACTTAAATGCAACATCAACAATCCGACATATCCTAAGGATTCGAAAATCAGGGATATTGAAACCCATCTTGCCAAAGTGCGCGCTCTAAAAGAGAACGATAGACGTAAGCTTGGATTAGGCATTAGAGAGCTTCAACACCAATTAAGTGAACTCAAAAAATAGAGATAAGACTCAGTTAATTCTGAGTCTTTTTTCATAAGAAAAAGCCTAGCTTTCGCCAGGCTTAAATTCTTTATTTGGGATTAGTTGGCTGAAGATGTTGTTTCTTCTGAAGATGAGGAAGATGTGTCAGTATTTCCTGATTCTCCGCTTTCTTCAGTTTGGAAAGCGACATCTGGGTAACCTGCTGGTAAGGTGGATGTGCCAATGTCACTGATTGTAACAACATAGCGAACGCCATAATATCTCGTGTTGTCGGTTGCGATGGTATCAAGCGTTGTGTTGATTGTGATCGTGCCTTTTGTTGAGTCAACGATATATTCTTGTTCATCGAAGAAATCATACCATTGGGCTGTAGGATACGATTTTGAGTAAAGTGTGCTCATTTGCCATGCGTTGACTGTTCCGTACATTGGGACTAACGCCATGCCAAGAGCCATTGCATAGCCATTATCTCCATGGGCTGTTGCAAATGCTGTTGTGACATTGTCTTTTGTTTCAACTTCTGCCCAGTTGATATTTGCCATGAATTCACTTGTGTAGTCAGCGAGCGATAATGCTGCGTGGGCTGTATAACCGCTGTAAGTGTAAGTTAAGCCTGGAGTCCAGATGGATTGGACTGTTTCTGATTCCGACACTTCTGTCTCCCATGTGTAGGAGCCATTTTTGTATTCTCCACCGACGTAGTAGAGTTTTCCGTCTTTCTTTGTGTAACCTGAAACAGCATTTTCTGCGTTCTCGATTGAATAGCTTGTTTCGCCGTCTACAATCTGCAATGAAGTTACTGGAGATAAGCCCCAATTTGAATTGACATCATTTAAGACTGACTTGTTATCTGTTGTGTGCCAGACGTCAGCGTCATCATAATATCCAACCTGGATTTCACCATTGAGTGTGTAGTTCTTAGAAGTTACAGCACTTGTCATCAATGTTTCAAATGCGGTGTTCTTAATCTGCTCTGGTTCTTTCTTATCTTTGATGTAAGCGTCAACTTCACTGATTGATGTTGTGCCAAAGTTGGATAACGTGAGATAGCAGAGGTCTGTATCCTTGTTTGCCAAAGTGAATTTGATTGTGTCTTCATCTTTGTTGTAATCGACATATATGCTTGTGACGGTTGCTCCATATGCATTTGCAAGCGTTGCGGTGTTTGTTCCAACCATAATTGGAGCAATAGCATCGAAGTTGGTTGTGGAGATGACCTGGTCTGGGGTGTCTTTATCGTCTTCGAACTCATCTCCTTCGAAATTGATTGATTCGCCCATGGTATAGAGATCAAGGGATGAGTAATATCTTGATCCGACTGAGAAATTACCGCCTGTTGGGAGTTTTTTGTCATTTAATGACCAATTTCCGTCGATTGTGAATTCTGCTGTTTTGCCACCGGCTGTATTGAACAAGCCTTCGACATATTCTGGGGAATTTTCGTCATCTGCTGTGACATATGCAAAGTAATCTTTGTTGTGCCACACTGTGAGTAAATTATCATTATCTTTGTCGCTTAAGATTGCTGTGTAGTTTCCGTTCTCAATCTTAGCTGCCGCTGTCTTTAAGGCTGCTAATTCATGGGAGATGACTAGTCCGGAGTAGTTCTTTGGCTGTTCTGTTGATCCGGCATAGACTGTGACTTTGAATGAGCCCGAGTCAACGCCTGTGACCTTTGTACCTTCAACTTTGACGTTTGTGGTTTTTGCCTCAACTCTCCATTTGCAATCTGATGGGGAGACAGTGACATAATCAGCGAGGTCGATTGTTTCTCCAACTTCGATTTCAGTAACTGCTTTTCTTGAGAATTTGATGCTTGTGCATTCAACATCGCCCATGTCGAATGACGATGATGTGACTCCTCCGCAAGCTGCCAATCCTAATCCAAGGATTGTAGCCATTGCGAGGACTAATAATCTGTTCTTTTTCATTTTGATTTGATTATCCTTTCAATATAACCGGTTTATTAACATACCGAATTAATTCTTAAAGTAAATATAAATTTACGATTTGCGTTTATTTTATTGCCGCATTGTTGACGAAGTGGAGTGTGCATCCGTTTTCGTCTTGAGATTCAACGGAGATTGTCCAGTTGAACTTTGATCCATCATTGAAGACTAGGTCATCATCTCCATGCATGAAGAATTCTCTTACTCTATAGTTGGAATAGGTATTTGAACCGGTTCTATAGGTGTAATCGTTTTCCTCAGCCCACTCTTTTGTGCCGAAGAGGTTTGTTTGGACTCCAAAGAGGTTGTAATAAGATGTGCTTGTAAGTCCGTTGACGCCGGATGGGAGGATCGCGCTGATTTCGCGAATTCCGCCATCCTTGGCGAGTTTTCCGTTTTCATCGATGTATTTCGATCTGGATGGTGTATTGTCTGTCATCTGGATTGGAGCGCCCATCCATGTTCCGTCTGAATTGTATGTGTCGTTTTCTGGAATTGGGTCGTCTGCATCAAGGATTGGATCGAAATACTTATATCCTGTTCTTGTAACGTTTTTGCTCGCGTCATATGTTCCGGTCTGTACTGCCATTCTGGCATCGACGTGGAAGATCTGCAGTCCGGCATTCTCATATGGTCCGCAATGCGCACCTGTTGTGCCCATGCTTCCTGTCCATTCGCCATATCCGTCGCAGTCGCCTGCGTTGACACCTGTTGGTGTGTAATACTCAAGGATGAGGTATTCATCGTATGGAGTTTTGTTCCATGGATCGTCCACCGTGTTTCTAATGACAACGAGGTCACCATTATCGGTGTATGAATCGAGATGGAGGGTGAAGTTATCGCTTGATCCATCGACATTCATGAGGTGTAAGCCTTTGCTGTTATCGTCATCAGCCAACCAGTTGTAGAGCATCTTGGAGTATCCATTGTGGTCTCCGACGTTCATATCCATCATGTCTGCGCATCCGCATGGAGCCCCGGTTGAAGCGCCTGAAGAATCTTTATCGTATGAATAGTAGTCATTCAATCCGATTAAGTGTCCGTTTTCATGAACAAGCGTGTGGGCATCGATTGATGGGTTTGCATAATAGGATGTGTTAACAAAACTATATAAGGAGAAGAAATAACGGTTAACGGTTGGTTTTGCTGTGTTCGGTGAGGCACCGGTTGTGGAGGTGTAGTTCCACCAGAAATCCGATCCGCCATCTGATTTGTTTTGCTTTGTTGTCTTGTAGATGATGTTTACTCCATCGACGAATCCGTCTCCATCGTAATCGTAATCCTTGGTGCTTAGGCCTTTTTTCTCGATGTACCAGGTTGCTGCTTCTTTGACAATTGCAGCTGCTCCGGCCTGTTCGGCCTCGTCCTGGGTGTATTTTGAGACATATTGTTCATCGGATACCTCGCCTTGGATGTCGAGATTCCCATAGGATGAGCTGTAATAATACGATTTAAGTGATTGCCAGCTTGTTTCTTCCGCCTTGCCGAAGAACGCCTTCTTTAAAATATCAATCTCCTCGTTTGTGTATTCGTCAGATCCGCCTTTCATATCTTTGAAGATAACCGGGATAACGATCATCTTTGGCGAACCGAGCGATGGGAATTTGCCTGCGCCGAGTGAACCACATGCGGCGTGCTTCATGAGTGATAATTTCTCAAAATCTTTCTTGTAGTAGGTCTTATAGCCCTTGCCTTCGCTGCCGGCTTCAGGGTTCCCGTTCTCAACTTTGATTTTGACGGTTGCCTCACGGTTGCTAACGGTTGCATGAGCGGTGTATTCTCCTTCTGGAAGAGCGTCGCCTCCTCCATACTCATTTCCGTTATCATCTGTAACCGAATATCTGGTCTTATTCTTATACTCTGTGTAGTCGTGTTCGCTGCCATCTTTATCGTGGAAGATGACCGTTGGCTGACATGTATCGTAGAATGAACCTCCGGCAGGGATGGTGTTATGCAATACCGTCATTTCTGTCCATTTCTCTCCAACTGCGTGAGAGACGGATGAAGATGACACGACTGATTCATCGTTTGCCCCATTGTCACTTGATGTGGACGGAGTTCCACATGCTGTGATTGACGTAATTGCGAGCAAACTCAGAAACATTAATTTCTTTTTTCTCATTGTGCATTCTCCTTTTCGAAAAATAATTTATTGATGATAT
>CAVIJK010000014.1:0-28096 GCA_963643345.1 bacterium
GTTATGGCTGAAAAAAGAAAAAGCTTTTTTGAAACCCCTTTTATGAGGACCAAAATAAAAAGCGCAACCGTTTCGCTATTTCCAGAAGCTGCTTTAGGTTATTTGCTTGGACCTTTAATGGCTTTGTTGGCAAACGGTGTTGTTAACATTTGGCTCGTTCAGTATTGGGACAAGGTTCTTGGCTTAGGAACCTGGGCTCCACTCTTCGAGACACTCCTCCCTATCATCTCCGCAATCGTTATCGTTATCGGTAACCTGTTTGTTGGACGTTTGATGGAGAGAAAACCTACCATTGCTGGTAAGGCTAGACCATTGATCTTATTAGGAATGCCAATCGTTGCTGTTGCATTGCTTGTCTTGTTCCTCGTACCTCTTCCGATTGGTGCACAAGAAAAAACGATCTACGATGCAACAAAAAATGGAATCGAAGTCAGCCAGAATGGAATGCTTCTTGCATCTATCATGATTGCTATTGGTTATAACCTTTATTACGCAATCGCTTGGCCAATCTACTACACATCGCATTCTGCATTAGTTAACCTTTCAACTCGTGACAGCGGAAAACGTGGACTCTTGGGAACGGCTATTATGGCCGCTCAGCTTGGTGCTGCAGGCGTTTCCGGCATGTTCGGTGGTATCTTGGTTGACTCGCTTGGATTGTTACCAGTCTACAAATTTTCAGATGCTTACATTGCTACACACGTTGAAACGCTTGGCCAAGGCGTTACAACCACAAACGACTACAATTACATCAAGCAACTCACTGACGTCGATTATACGATAGAGATTACTAGAGCAGAGGCCAACTCCAAGTGGACAATCTTGATGATAGTCATGGTCGTTGCTCTTGTTATCGGTTGCTTACTCGAATATTTCTTCACACGTGAAAGAATTACCGAAGAAGCTGTCCACAACGCCGAGGCAGCTGCTGCAAATGGCGAGAAAGTTCCAGAAGTTAAAAAGACTTCAATGGCTGAACAGATTAAAATCTGCGTCCATGATAAATATTGGTGGCTCATTATTATCTTCTTCTTCCTCTACCAGTTTGGCGGACAAATGAAGAACAACGCCATGTCGTTCTACTCACAGGCAATGACAGGCGCTAACTCAGTTTCATCTGTTATTAACACGGTTGGAGCTATTCCAACTGCGTTGGCAATGGTCATCGTTTGGCCAATCGCTAACAAACTTACGAAATCAAAGACAATCGGTCTTGGCGGCTTGATCGCCTTCCTCGCAGCGATGGTTTGCTACATACCGTGCTTTGTTGAAATGGGAACAGGCGCAATCACTGGTATTGCGGTTGCATCATTCTGCGTTAAAGCGTTAGGAACCGGCCCAGCTATGTATATCTCTGTTGCCCTTATGGCTAACGTCCTCGATCACCAGGAAGCAGTTCATGGCGTCCGTACAGATGGATTCACAATGTCTGTCTATGGCTCAATCATGGTCGCTATGTCTGGTGTTTGCAATGGCATCATTGTTGGTCTCAAATCTGTTGTTCCAAAAACATCACTCAAACTTGTCCACACGACTCTCGCATTTGGCGTTGAAGGCGTATGCTATCTCTTAATCGCAATCATGTTCATCTTCATGAATGTTGAGAAATTCTCCAAGATTGACAACCTCGCTATCGTTGCCGATCAGAAAGCTAAGGTTCTTGCCGCCGGCGGTGAATGGATCGAACCATCCGTCAGAGCTGAGCAAGAAGCTGTCGAAAATGCAAGACTTGTTGAAGAGGCTCGTATTGAACAATTACATAAAGACTGCGAGAAGAAACATCTTGACTTCGACACTGAGAACGCCAAATTCTTAGCAGAGAAAGCAAAGAAAGACGAAGCGGCAGCGGCAAAGAAAGCTGAAGCTGATGCAAAGAAAGCAGCAAAGGAAGCTGCTATCCCTGCAGAAGTCAAGGAAGCCAAAGCTAAGAAAGACGCTGAACTTCTTGAGAACGCAAGAGTCGATCTCAACAAAGCGCGTGTCAAAGCAGGCTTGCCTGAATACGTTGCTTAATTAATAACAAGCAAAATCGGGGTAATCGTTAGATTGCCCCTTTTCGTTTGCATAATTTGAATGTTTTTAAACATAATTTGCAGCCGTTATATTTAGTCAATTTGTTACAATATAATCAACAACGGAGACGACAAACATGAGCATTTTATTTAATGATGGGTGGAAGTATTCTCATTACAAGCAAAATGATTGGAAAGAAATCACATTGCCTCATGACGCAATGATTTATGAGGAACGTGCTTTGGAGAACAAAGGCGGAACCAACAATTCGTATTTTGCAGGACTTGACTACGAGTATTGTAAAGAATTTGAACTACCCGAGGAGTGGAAGGGCAAACGCGTAATCATAGAATTTGAAGGCATCATGATGGTGTCCAAGGTTCTATGCAACGAAATTTTAGTGTCTGAGTGCGATTATGGGTATACGGATATCTACGCCGACATAACCGATCAATTGCATGATGGGAAGAACACAATCAGAGTTTTTGCTTTTAACCATGACCAGCCAAACTCAAGATGGTATACGGGTGCCGGCATTTATAGAGATGTTCATATTCATCTATTGCCTGAGAAACATATCTGCATTAACGGAATCAAGATCAAGACTATCGATTATAAAGAAGGGCGCGTCTCCATTAACGTTTTGACGAATTGTAAGGGCAATCTTAATCTCAAAGTTTTGTATAAGGGGCAAGAAGTTGTTTCTTCGAATTGTGCAACGGATGGTAACACAACTGTTGAAATGGTTGTGCCTAACGCTGAATTATGGAACCCAGATCACCCGAATCTTTATGACTTAGAAGCCAATTTTGAAGGGCATCAAATACATGAGAGATTTGGCATCAGAACCGTATCTTTAACAAAAGAAGAAGGTCTTACAATCAATGGCGAGAGAACGATTTTGAGGGGTGCTTGTTTCCATCACGATAACGGGCTTATAGGCGCTAGAGGCCATGCCTTTGCCGAATACCGCAAAGTCAAGATTTCTAAAGATGCCGGGTACAACGCTTTAAGGTCTGCCCATAATCCGTGTTCTAAGAATATCCTCAACGCTTGCGACGAACTCGGAATGCTTTTGATGGACGAGTATGTTGATTGCTGGTATATTCACAAAACTCAATATGACTATGCGTCTCATGTTATAGAAAACTGGCAAAAAGACCTTAAAAACCTCGTTGACAAGGATTACAACCATCCATGCGTAATTCTTTACTCAACCGGGAACGAAGTGGCTGAGACAAGCGAAAAACGCGGAATTGAGTTAACTAAGCAGTTTACTGATTATCTCCACGCTTTGGATGATACTAGATACGTTTCCTGTGGCGTTAATATCTTCTTCAATTATTTGTATTCAATGGGGTTCGGTGTCTATAGCGACAAGAAGGCCGAAAAGTCCGCAAAAGCAAGCCCAAAGAAGAAAAAACCATCAGTTGGTTCTGAATTCTTCAACAATCTCGCCGGAATTATGGGTGCTGGATTCATGAAGTTTGGCGCCACATTGCATGGGTCTAATGTTAAGACTAGAGGCGCTTTCGCAAATATGGATGCCGCAGGTTATAACTATGGTATCAATCGATACAAGAGGGATCTGAAAAATTATCCAGATAGATTTATTCTCGGATCTGAAACGTTCTGCGCAGACGCTTATAAATTCATGAGTATCGCTAAAGACAACCCAAGACTAATTGGCGATTTTGTCTGGGCAGGATTTGATTACTTAGGCGAAGTCGGAATCGGCTCTTGGACTACAGGAGATTATTGTAATGGCGATTTCTCTCATCAGGTTGGTTGGTTAGCTGCCGGCTCTGGACGAATTGACATCACTGGCAAACTAACATCAGAGACCGATTACACCAGAGTGGCATTTGGACTGGATAAGATTAACATTGGAACAATTCCCGTGTTCCACTTCAATGAGAAACATTCGCCTTCCAGCTGGAAATTTTCTAGAGCAGAACGTTCTTGGAATTACCCAGGAGATGAAGGAAAAGAGACTGAAGTTGAGGTTTATGCAATCGCGGATCATATTGAACTCTATTTGAACGATAAACTTCTTGGCAAAAAGAAGATGGGGAAGAACGCCCAAACCATCTTCAATGTCAAATATCAACCTGGCACGCTTAAGGCTGTGTCGTATGATAAAAACAATAAAGAGATTGCGGAAATGTCATTGACCAGCGGCGGAGATAAGCCAACTCTTAGACTTGAACCTGAACTAGAACGTGTTCCTGAAAATGGTCTTGTCTATGTAAGGATGAGATATACCGATGAAAATGGGAACATCATCTCAATTGCAAGGGGTGATATTAAGATTGAGAAAACGGAAAATCTTAAATTGCTCGGCTTCGGACATGCGGGCGCATATAACCCTCGTGGTTTTATTACAGAGGTGTCTGACACTTATTACGGTGAAGCGATGGCGGTCTTTGCTCCTATTGGCAAAGGCAAGGCAACCGTTCACTGCTCATCAGGATACGGAGATGCTACTGCATCGGTTGAGATTATCTAAAGAAGGCCGCATTTTGCGGCTTTTCTTTTGCGCTAAAAACAAAAAAGTTGCAAAACCGATATATCTAAAAGAAAACACGAAATGCGAATTAAACGTACGTTTTAAAAATTTTCCATAAAACGACTTGATAGGGTATAATCCAAACATCTAGAGATTGATATATGGCTAAAAAAGAAAAAATGACGCTTCAGCAAAAAGAAGACCGTCGCAAAATCAAGAAGACAAATCCAATTACATGGTGGGCTTATAATATCTTGGCGCATTTTGTTGCCTCACCCTATCATGCAGAAATCGAAATGATAGACGACATCAGGAAAGAAAAAGGACCGTGTTTTCTTATTTGGAACCATCTTTCTAGGAGAGATTATTTATTTTTGCAGCTAGGAATATATCCAAGACAATTTAACATGGTCGCCGGATATAACGAATTCTTTCGCCATAAATTTAGATTTCTCTTCCATCTGGTCAATGTCATCCCTAAGAAAAATTTCTCAAGTGACATGGTATCTATTGCGGGTATGCATAGGGCAATCAAACTTGGCAATGTTGTCACATTTGCCCCAGAAGGAACCTCTTCATTATTTGGCCAATCGCAGCCTATTGTTCCTGGTACTGGGAAGTTTTTAAAACACTACGGAATACCGATTTATTGCATGGATTTAAGAGGTGCATATTTAATGTCGCATAAGGTTGATATCACTGATAAACCCGGCAAAATCTATGCGAAAATCTATAAATTGTTCACTCCCGAAGATTTAAAAGCTATGAGTGGGGATGAGATTCAGGATAAGATCAACGAAGTCTTTAACCATGATGATTATCTTTGGAATAAGGAAGCAAGAATTAAATACAAGATCAAGAATAACGGCTGTAGGCATTGGGATGACATGCTTTATAAATGTCCTAAATGCGGTGAAGAGTTTTCTATTGTCGCGGAGGGGAATTCGTGCAGATGCACAAAATGCGGAAACGGGTTCAGCATCAATGAATATTACGATTTGATTCCGTTTGACGACACTTGCGTTATTCCTGAAACTCCATCTAAATGGGCGGATTGGCAAAGAGTCCAGATAATTAAAGAGATTAGAAATAACCCAAATTATTCATTCTCACGCAAAGTGAAAATCGGCTATTTGCCTCCATATAAAACCGTTAAGGACCCTAATACAACGGAGATCTGTGGCGAAGGCGTTTTAACAATCGACCACGAGGGGCTTCACTTCAAAGGCACGAAGCTTGGCCAACCGTTTGAATTTGTTGAGAACTACAAAGAACTCTACACGATGAATGTTGAGAATGATTTCACAACATTCTCTATTTTCTACAATGGTGAATTGGTTGAATTCTATCGTCCAGAAGGTTCGGATCATTTCGCCGCTAAAGCAATCATGCTCGTTCAAGAGATGCATAGGCTCCACGTTAATACCTGGAAAAACTTCCCTTGGAATGACTGGATGTACAAAGACTAAGAATAAAAAACCTCTCGTTTTGTCGAGAGGTGTTTTTTATTCTGCTAAGACTTTTTCTAATTCATCAACGAGGTATTCCATTCTTCTTGTGACGGCAAGGAATGGTTCTTTGGTTGTTAGGTCAACACCCGCTGATTTAACCTCGTCAATTGGATAGTCGCTTCCACCCATCTTAAGCATGTTGATGTAATTGTCAAATGCGCCAGGTTTATGCGCCTTAACATTCTCGTAAATTAACATTGATGCGGTAAATGAGGTCGCATATTGATAAACGTAGAATGGTGTGTAGAAGAGGTGGGGTATGTATGCCCAAACAAGTTGCTTGTATTTTTCCTCTCTAATATTGAGTCCGTAATATTGTCTATAGAGGTCTTCCATGATTTGAGATAAAACCTCGTGATTGATTGGTTCTCCCGCCTCGGCCTTCTTGGCGGCTTCCCATTCGAAATGGGCGAATAAGGTTTGACGATAGAATGTTGAACATATTTCATCAATCGCCTTTTGCAAAAGGAATATCTTGTCGTTTTTCGACATATCGCCTTTTTGCATTAAATAGTCGAGCAAATTGTGTTCGTTGAATGTTGAAGCAATCTCTGCGACGAAGATTGTGTAATCCTGTTTGCTGATTGGCTGTGCTTCCATTGCGTAGAGCGTATGGACGGAATGTCCTGATTCGTGGGCGAGAGTAAAGACATCATCGAGGCCACCGTTGTAATTCAAAAGGATATATGGGTGAACACCTGAACCACCAGATGAATAAGCCCCGGTTCTTTTTGCTGGTCCTGGGAAAACATCTACATATCCCTCTTTTGTTACTTCTCTTGCTTTAGCCTTATAGTCCTCTGTATATAAAGACTCCAAAGAGTTATAGAATAAATTCAATGCCTCAGGATATTCATATTTTGTATCGCTATGAACAAGTTGAACAAATCTGTCGTAAGTGTGGTATTTCTCCAACCCAAGATACTTTCTCTTGAGCTCGTAATATTTCTTTAAAGCTTTTGTGTTTGTAGAAGCCACTTCAACGAGATTTGTAAATACACTTGTTGGAATGTTGTTGTAGGCTAGATGTTCTTCAAGAACGGATTTGAAGCCTCTTGATTTCATTTCGGCAATCTCGGCATTTAAAACCTGAGCGTAGATTTCTCCGTATGTGTTCTTTCTTTCGTCATAGTAGCTATATAACGCCTCAAAGATTGCGGTTCTATCTTCTTCGCATTTCGCATTCTCAATCTCGTATGTCCAATTGGATTGGGTGACTTCCAATTTCCTACCATCCGACAATGTGATGGTTTTTGGCATTGCATCTGCGACCGATAATGTTGAGTAGAGACTTGATCCGGCTCCCGAAAGATTGCTGAAATTAGACAATAAACTCTCTTTTTCTCCGTCGAGGACGTATTTCTGAGAATTGAAAAGTTTCTCCATCTGATAGTCAAAATCTCTATACTCCGGATTTCTCTCGAAGAATGAATCCATATATTCTTTCCCCAAGGCAAGTATTTCCGGTTGTGAATAAGAATCTGCTGCAGCAATGTCGTTATAAGCGAGTCTGATTCTTGCCAAATCCTGAGCGTTTTTCGTGTTTCGTTTATCTAAGTCGCTTCTCATGCTTGCGAATTCAAATACCTTAGAAACCTTTTCATTGATTTCTCTATTGAGGTCGAAATATCCTTTTAATCCTTCCTCTGTTCCCAACTTGCCTTTAAATGAGGCGATTCCTGGTATTGCCGTTTCTTTGCACCAAGCTAAACCCTTCTCGAAGTCTTCTTGAGTAGGGCAAATTTTTGTTAAGTCCCAAGATGTATTCATTTAATCTCCTTAATCTTGTCCGTAATTGAATCAGGACAACTCTAACACGTGTATTATATCCAAAGACTAAGAAAACAAACTATTTATTACAATTTTTCATCAATTAAAGAACAAATATTAATTTTATTAATTGAGTTTTAATCAACGATTATTTTATAATCGCGTATGATGAAAAAGGCACTTGAGAAATTCAAAATGTTAACAAAGCCTCAAAAGGCGTGTTTTATTCTTGAATCAGCGCTAGGTGTCTTAACCATTGCTGTTGGCATTTTATTCATCATCAGAGTTCAATGGCTATATAACACTTATAAGGATATATTGGATCATCCATATACCCCTGAAACCATTTGGAATGCTTTTTACCCGATTATGGCAGTCGTTATCGTTTGGGGTGTTGTTCTTATCGCCGCAGGCGTTATGTCCATCATTTTCCCACACGAGAAGAGATTTAGATATAAAGGCGCTTTGGCGGATAACATTAGAGAATTGGAAGCTAAATTGCCCAAAGAGCCAGTCGAGGGTGCCGAAGTTGAATACGGAATTATCAAAGAGAAGAAGAGAAATCGCCTTATTGGCTTTATTGTATCTTTGACTATCACGGTTATTTGTTGCGTTTTTGCGTATTGTTATTTATTGAACAAAAAGAACTTTGTTGGTACAACGACTGAGGAATTAATGTCGGAGATGGTTAGATGCATGGAACACATCGCGCCATTTATTGTCATATCATTTTCAACGGCGGTGATTGTTTTTGCTCTTAACGAAATATGGGCAAAACAGGAATATGAATCGTTAAAATACGTGCTAAAAGCCGCTAAAGAGGATTTAAGGCCGCTTCCAAAGAGGAAGATTAACAATAGAGGTCTTTGGATCATCAGAGGCGTTGTTTTGATCGCTGCGGTTACATTTATTATTGCCGGCATATTTAACGGCGGGGCAGCGGAAGCTTTGAAAAAGGCCGTTGCCATTTGCAAAGAATGTATAGGAATTGGATAGTATGAAGCAGTTCTTTATAAAAATAGGCCATTGGTTTAAAGACCACGCTCCAACAAGGCGTAGAATCGTCCAGCTCTATGTGGCTCTTCTTTACAATGCAAACATCAAAGGTTTCATCAATTCCAGCATTTATACCGGCAACACCAAGTATGCTTGTTTGCCTGGATTCAATTGCTATTCGTGTCCTGGCGCTATTGGTACATGCCCTTTGGGTGCGTTGCAAAATTCCTTAGAATCGTCCAGCGTTAGAACCCCATACTATGTAATTGGCTGCATTATGTTATTTGGTCTCATCTGTGGGCGTTCAATCTGTGGTTGGCTTTGTCCTGTTGGCATGCTCCAAGAATTCGCCTATAAGGTCAAGACGCCTAAAGTCAAGAAATCCAAATGGACTAGAATCGCGTCCTACCTCAAATATGTTATTCTCGGAATATTTGTCATTACAATCCCGATCATGTACGGATTCATAAGCCAGCAAATTCCTGCATTCTGCAAATATATTTGTCCTGTTGGCACGTTTGAAGGCTCGATTTTCTTGATGGCTTCCAATATGTCAGATATGGGACCTCTTTTCACTTGGAAATTCTCTCTTTTGATGGCTTTCATTGTTTGTTCCATGTTCTTCTATAGATTCTTCTGCAGATTCTTCTGCCCGCTTGGTGCAATCTATGGATTCTTTAATAAAATAGCTTTGTTTGGCATAGATTATGACCCTCAAACATGCACAAACTGCGGTCTTTGTTTGGATAAATGTAAGATGGATATCAAACATGTAGGCGACCACGAATGCATCTCTTGTGGCGAATGTATTCCTGTTTGCCCTGTTAACGCGATTAGGTGGAAGGGCGAAAAATTCTTCCTTGCGCCAAACGCTGTTGAGACACCGCTCCCTGAAAGGAAGCTCAATCTTGCTGCCATGGTGGCTAAGCCTACTGAGAACACTGAGGCGGCAACTTCAATTGAAACGGCCCCTATTAAGAAAGAAAGAATCAGGCCGGAGGCGATAACTAAGAAGCCTAAGGCAAGAAGAAAGCTCAAAAAAGGATGGGCCATTGGACTCGGAGTCGGTATGACGGCAGTTCTTGCTACAGCTATCGTTTATTTCAACTTTATCGACGTCAATCATAATGATGTTATGGAAATCGGCATGCTTGCTCCGGATGCTACATTTGATCTCGTTAAGAGCAATGGCGAAATGAAAGAGGAGGGGACAACTTGGACTATCTCTGATCATTACGGTACCCCGACAATATTGAACTTCTGGTATACGGATTGTTCAGGTTGTAAGGCTGAAATGCCCGATTTCGAAGAATTCTATGATAAATATCAGAACGAATGCGATTTAATCATCTTAGACTCAATTGACTCGCGCAAAGACTGCGCTGACTACATCCGTAGTAACAACGGCGGTGTTACCTGGTCCACGATGATGAATGACTTTGGCATGGATTACAATGCCGCATACGCAAGCAAATTCAATATCTCCGGTTACCCATTGACCGTTATCCTTGATAGCGATGGTTATATCCAAGGCGTTGAGACCAATTCAATAAATTTAAATATCCTCGAAGGATATGCGACTCAGCTTGGATTTGCAAAGTAAATAAAAGAAAACCCCGGATTTGATTTCCGGGGTTTTAATGTGTTTAGTGGATTATTTTTTAACAACTGCAAACGGGAATGTGTAGCTGCTTTCTTTTGTGGCCTTTTTATATGGGTTTTGCGTAAGCGTTATCTTGAAAGTGTATTCTTGATTGCTGGCTTCTGAATCAAATTCATATTTGAAGTTGTTGTTTTCGGCTGTTGCACAGTCTTTTGCCATTCCGTCTTTTGAACCGGTATATTCAATCTTCATTGCGGTATTAAGGTCGTTTTGCCATGATTCAATTGAGTAGTGGGCGACACTTGTTGTTGATAAGGAAATGTAATAAACCTCATCTTGTTTTAAAGTGATCATATAAGCGGCATCTTCGACCGCCAATGCGGTTTCTTCCGTGTTGGTTGTTAAAGGCTGTTCGCCATATTCGACATCCGTCATCACGATTGTGACATCTGGATTTTCAGATGTAGCTGTATAGGCATAAGGGTTGTATGCAAATTTAGTCTCTTCATATCCCATTACATGGACATTAAATGGACCGGTTTGCTCGTCATACATTTCCGCATATCCGTTTGAGTCGCATGAAACTGGATTCAAGCATGTGCTGCCGATGCACCACTGAGCTTTGACGCCAGTGAGGGCTTCTCCGTTAGATTGTTTTATGGTTGCTGTATATTTGATGCCTTTAGGCGTTTCCGACGTTTCTCCGCAAGCCACGAGGAGCAGTGGAGCGCTGAGTAATAATGCTAATAATGTTTTCTTCATTGGTGTTCTCCCTTAAAACGATTGTATAGTGTAATGAGAAAGGTGTTTGGTTTCAAAGAAACTTTTTGATATTTTCGTTACTTTTCCTTCGCCCGAACGTAAAATACTACAAAACAAATATATTTTTGCTATCATTATTTGCCGTATAAGACAAAGTCTTGAAGAATTTAAATGTCATACGAAACAAAGAGCAACACGGAAAAAGAATTTGGATACCGCTATGAGGAAGTGACCAAAGACCCAACCACCGAACTTGGCGATGAATATCAAGACGCTAAATATGTTCTTTCAACATTAAACAAAGAACACGCAACAACGGTCAGGGAAGAAAGAAGAACAAGCAACACCAAAACGATTATCGCAGCTATAGCTGTTGGAGCTACCTCAATTGGTGCTATTGCATACACGATGATTTCGAGTTCTAAAAAAGATGAGAATGGTCAAATGACAATTTCTTTGCCCGTTGATATTAATAAAATCTCCGAATACCATTTGTTCAATGGCGAATTGGATTGCGCTTCACTTATTTATAAGAATGGTGACAAATTCGTTATCGACACCAAGCCGATATTCTCTGGAAATTACATTTTTTGCGTTATCGACACGTCTAATGCCAAATACAAAGATAATGCTGCCATCGAATCCGATAGAGGTGTTTTGAAGGCTTCATCTAAGTGGGATGGTAAGAATTACACGATTACGCTTGAATCCGGGAATTTGAGCGGCTATACCAGTTTTGCATCGTATCTATATGAGGGATGTAACTTATCCAATTATACTTCCATAAGTGAAGGTAAGCTAATTGCCCAAGGGGATACAATATCGGCTTCGTGCGGAGAAGTTCTTCCCATGGAAACCGGAAAATGCTGTGTTGTCACATTTGGAACATGCACTAGATACGATGGGATGGAGGTTTCCGTTCCATTAGCCGGAACCAATCTTATTGTTGATTAGACCAATGTTTAAAGGAGGAAAATATGAATATTAGCGAAGACATCAAAAAAGATTCTCAAGAGGCTAGGAGGAGAGTCAGAAAAGAAAAAAATAAACTAACCCCAGCATTTATCATAACCCTTGTATTTGGTGTTGCCTTTACGGTGATTATGTCTCTTGGAGGGATAATTTTCCCTTCAAATCTCCAATGGATTTACCAGGCGATGAACTTTTTCAAATACTGGAATATGGGTTTAATTGATGGTATGCCAGATGCCGCTATCGTTTTGCGTCTTGCTTCTATCCTCATCGTATTGATGACATTATCCAATGCCGTCAGGTTTGTGATTTACGTTACCACTCCATTTGCGAAGAGAAAAGCCCTTATGAGCCTGCTTTCGTCATTTATTAAATATTTAGCGGCCATAATCATTGTCTTCGCAGTGCTTGGTGCACTAGGAGTTGACGGTGTTACTCTTCTTGCTTCGGCTGGAATCATCTCCATTATCGTCGGTCTTGGAATTCAGCCGCTTATCGAGGATGTCATCGCAGGCATATTCATCATTTTTGAGAAACTGTTTGATGTCGGCGACATTATCGTTATCGATGATTTTAGAGGAACTGTCATTGAAATTGGAATCAGAACAACCCAGTTGGTTGATACTGGCGGCAATGTCAAAATCATCAACAACTCAGATATCCGCACCCTCATCAATATGACTAACAATCTTTCGGTCGCGGTTTCCTCTATAGATGTCAATTATGAGCTTGATTTCGAGACCGTTGAAGCCATCGTCAAATCTGAACTGCATAATCTTGATAAAGAGATTCCTAATTGCATTGGCGATGTCACGTATCTTGGCGTATCCGAGTTAGGAGATTCCGGGGTTGTCCTCAAATTTATCGCAAAGTGCAAAGAAGAGAACAGATTCCAGGTTGAGAGGGATCTGAACCGTGCTTTGAAGATCATGTTCGATAAACACAATATTAGCATCCCATACAATCAGCTGGTTATTCATCAGAGCAAAGATGAACCTTTGCCAGCTATGACAGGCATCCCGAAGGTTAAAAATAAGCCTATTGCTAAAGCTGAATCCAAGGATGACTACACAAAGATTATCGATAAAGTCATGACATGGGATTATTGCAGCACATCAAGAATCCAAAGAGAGTTTTCCGTTTCCTTCCCTTTTGCCACTAAAGTTGTCGCTCAATTGCAAGCGGACGGTATTATCTCCTCAGTTGAATTCTCTTCTAAAGGCTACAAAGTTATCCTCAAAAACAAATAAACACGAAAAATAACGCAAAAAACACGGCCAATCATAATTGATACCGTGTTTTTTCATTTCTTACAAACGAATAAAGCCTCGTACAATTTTCGAATCAAGATTGATTCAAAGTAAGAGTGTTGTGCCTATCTGTCGTTTTTTTGAATCCCTAAATGTCGAATCCTCGTGTACAACCATCTTTATAGATGGAAAACAATTTCAAAATGCTCAAGTGATATTTTTTGTTATATCATATGGTCATGAATTCAAATATTGATGAAATCAAAAAAATAATCAAGAAATCGGAGCGCATTGTTTTCTTGGGCGGAGCGGGAGTCTCAACTGCATCTGGAATCCCTGATTTTCGTTCCCCGCAAGGTCTATACAATATCAAAAACAAATATGGTGTTTCTTATGAACAGATGCTTTCGCATACGTATTTTTACGAGCATACAGATTTATTCTATGAGTTTTATTGGGATACGATGGTGAACGTAAAGGCTAAGCCAAATGATGCTCACCATGCCTTGGCGGAATGCGAAAGGCGTGGTAAAAACCTTGCAATACTGACTCAAAATATTGATGGATTGCATTTCGATGCAGGCTCCAAAAAAGTTTATGAACTCCATGGTTCTGTTCGTAGGTATTATTGCGAAGAATGCATGAACTTAATCAAATTAAGCGACATCGAACCTCGCGGAATCCCTTACTGCCCTAAGTGTGGCGGTCTTCTTAAACCGGATGTTGTCCTTTACGAAGAACCATTGAATGAAACTGTTTTGAACCACGCGATAATCGATCTGCAGTTGGCGGATGTCCTCATTGTCGGTGGAACCTCGCTAAATGTTTATCCTGCTGCCGGCCTTATTTCCTATTTCCAAGGCAACACCTCAATTTTAATTAATTTCGAACCAACTCCATTGGATAGGAAATTCGATTACGTCATTCACGACGACATCGGGAAGGTTCTTAAGGAGATTCTCTTATGAGCAACTATCATCCGTTCAGGCATTTCGTAACAATTACCAAACACAGGCATCAGGTTATCCGCAATGGATTCCATATGGGGATTTTCTGGCATGCCCTAAAACATGATTTAAGCAAATATTCTCATGAGGAATTTCACAATTCCGCAAAATATTATCTAGGTAGTTCGTCTCCTGTTTTTGAGCAAAGAAAACGCGAAAACATGGCGTCAACCGTTTGTTTACACCATTGCGGCAGGAATAAACATCATTGGGAATATTGGGCCGATTTCTTTAGAGGCCATATTCTAGCTAAGACTATGCCGTATAAATATTCCGTTGAATACGTTTGCGACGTTATCGCGGCGTCTATGGTTTATAGTGGCAAGAAATTCAAACCGAACATGCCCCTTGATTATTTCAACGAAAGAAAAGAGCATTATTACATGACAAAGGCAACCAGGGAATTCGTCACTTGGTGCTTTGAGCAATTTAAGGATTCAGGCTGGGAGAAACTCAAGAAAAAAGACACCCAAAAAGTGTACCTAGAGTTGACTTCCAAATATCCTGATGTGGAAATTTTTGACGAACTGCATTGTGAACAAGATTTGATTCCCCTAGTATAGGGGAGTATACTTTCGCCGTATCTAAGGAGGCAAACCATGGCAAATAGAGTGCTCATCATCGGATGCGGTAAGTTAGGCGGAGCCCTGGCTAACCGTTATGCCGAAGAGAAATGCAATGTCTACGTCGTAGATCAATATTCGGGTTCTTTTGAACGTCTCGATGATTCCGACCAATTCATCGGCGAAAAAATCGTCGGCGATGCATCTGACGTTGAAACGCTTGAAAACAAATGCCATATTAGAGAAATTGATAGAGTAATCATCACCACCGGTGATGACTGCTTAAACCTTTTCTTAGCTCAATTATGCGAGGTTAGATATCACATCAAACGTATCTATGTGCGCTTGGATAACAGTGATATGGCCCCATTGCTTTTTGGATACAATTCAGTTCAGACAATTTACCCATTCAACCTATCGGTTGATAAATACAACGAATTAGTGGGAGGAGAAGACTAATGGCTAGAACGATCGTAATTGCCAATGGCACAAATGAAGCTTCCTATATTTTCGACGCATTCAACCGCGACGGGAACAAGCTTATTGTGATCAACAACAATAAGGAATTCGCTGAAGAATTCTCCAACACAAAAAGGCATGATGTTATAGTTGGCAATCCGTGGAATTTCCATGTTTTGGAGAAAGCCAACATCACCAATGCCGATATCTTTATTGCCTTATCAAACAAGGACACAAACAACTATGCTGCATGCTGTATGGCTGCAAATTCATTTTATGTTTCTAGAACTATTTGTTTAGTCAGCAATCCGTCAAACGTTGAAGTTTTCAAATCACTCGGGATTGACTCGGTCATATGTTCAACCCTTCAATTGGTTGAAAACATCAGAAACGAATCCGATATCAACGGAAACCTCAAAGTCATAACAATTGAAGACGAGGTTCAGGCTTTCGAATTCCAGGTTTATTCAAACTATGCCATCTGCGAAAAGACAATTATGGAAATCAAATGCCCTCCGATAGCTACCATTGCTTGCGTCAAGAGATTCAGGCCAGACAATGCCGATGGCGCCCCAGTCCAAATCGAAATGGCTAAAGGTTTGACCGTTTTGCATGCAAATGACTCGGTTTTCTGCGTCTGCCACAGAAAAGACATCGATGAACTTAGAGCGTTCATGACTAGAGAAAAATAACGATTTAGCAAGGATTTAAAGACATTTATGCCACTCTTGAAAAAGAAAAAGGAAAACATTTACGTCAATGGATTCCCAATGATTCTTGGGTATCTTGGTTTTTTCATGATGGCCGAATCATTGATTACAATCTTCCCTCTCGTCATCCTTGCCTTTTATCCAAATGAGGCTGGGTGCTGGAAAGATTTCGTCATCCCCTCGGCAGGTTCGTTGTTAATCGGTCTCATTCTTTATCTTGCTTTTCTCGCTGGCAGAAAGCCTGGTAAATTATTCAAGAACCAAGAGTCCGTCATGCTCATCTTGCTTTGGTTATCAGCAGTAGCGGTGGGTGCATTCCCGTTTTACGTCTCATCTTTATTCGGTGAGATGAATATGACTTATATTGAATCTTTCTTTGAGGCTATGTCGGGATATTCCACAACCGGCTTAACGGTTCTGCCGAGTGAATGCTTTTTAGGCGGGACGTTTGCGTATTCACATGTATTCTTGTTCCATCGTGCATGGCTTCAGTTTATCGGCGGCGTTGGACTTGTCTTGATTTTCACATCCCTCATTCACGATAAGAACAACGCAAAACTATTCTCCGCCGAAGGGCATAACGATCACCTTTTGCCAAATATTGCCAAAACCGCAAGGTGGATTTTCTTAATTTATATTGTCTATATTGCATTGGGCACCGTTGCTTTGTGGATCATCGGCATGGACCCATTTGAGGCCTTATGCCACGCCATCTCAAGCCTTGCAACCGGGGGATTCTCAACGCGTTCAGAAGGTTTGCTTTATTGGCAGGTGGGGGCCAATGCTCTATCTCTAGGTCGCCAGATTGCCATGGAAATCGTTCTTGGGATTTTAATGCTTCTTGGTTCAACTTCTTTTGTTATTCATTTCTTGCTTTTCACGGTCTTTGCAAAACCATACGAGAGAGGTTTCTTAAAGAAGCGTTTAGGTGCGACTTTCAGGGATTTCGAGCTTAGATTCGCACTCATATTTTTGTTGATCCTCACTGCGCTTGCTACAACTGGCACATGGGTTTACGTTAATCAAAACCTGACGCAATATGGTGATTATCTCGTTTATGCCGGAACCGATCATTTAACATTCCTAGAGGCATTCCGTTACAACCTTTTCTATTTGGTAAGCGCGTTATCAACGACCGGTTATGCCAACTCCGGACCTCTGGCCCCGGCAACGGGATCGCTTACCGCTTTAGGTGACTTCGCTATTATCATTTCGATTTTTGCTATGTCTGTTGGCGGAGCTTCAGGCTCAACAGCTGGTGGTATAAAGCAATGGAGATTCGGAATCTCTCTCAAAGACTTCATTTGGAGTTGGACGAGCAAATCGAAGAATGAAAGAACCGTTTCCACCCATCAGATGACACATCACGGCGAAATAGTGGAGATTACGGATTCTGATAAAACGGAAGCACATAACTATATTCTTTTATATATCGTTACGTTGGTGTTGGGTTCATGCGTATTGGCAATACTTCCGTATGTTGATTTCAGAAGTGCCATCTATAACTTCGCATCCGCTTTGTCCACATTTGGTTTGGGAGTCTTTGAGTTTGATGTTAATGGCACGGTTGTTCACACGTTTACGGAATATAGGGACACTCTAACGGCCGCTGGAGAATCTCTAGCCCCATATAATGTCATGTTGGTGGATTGCACCGTTGGCATGATGTTTGCACGTCTAGAAATTTTCATCTGCATTTACGCGGTCAAAGGCATGATTTTTGATCCTATCGCTCGCCGTATGGATTCAGGCAGATATAGAGGTCTTGTCTATCGCTTAAAGAAGGACAGGACATCAGCAATAAGCCACGATAACATGGTCAAGGCTGAAGCTATCAGCGAGGTTCTTAGGGAATATGAAAAGTTATCCAAGGCTGTAGTTGAAAAAGAAGGCACGCATGGAAAACTTACCCGTCAGGAAATTATTGAGAGCATGGAAAAGAAAAGGGATAAGATGCTTGAATTGTCTAATGGCGCTGAAAATCCTGAACTCAAGGCCAAATACACTGATATGGCCACCATTATTAATGGCTATTTGCCAAGAAACCACAGGCTATAAATATCAACTTGTCATTAAGGATGTTTTGGGGTATTATTACCGGGCGTAGGGGATTGGTTCAGTGGTAGAACAGAGGTCTCCAAAACCTTTGATGAGGGTTCGATTCCTTCATCCCCTGCCATTAAAAGAACATTAGTTTGACGCGGTAAAATGCGTCAAATTTTTTATTTCATAGCCGTTTAGCGTCAATTCGATTTCATCAAGAAAGAACCACAATTGAAAAGTGGTCTCATTCCGCAGGGCATAACGAAGAATAAAAACATTCATCGACATCCGCATTAAAAATTTGGACTTTTGCAAGTGTATCAACTTAAAATAGGTAGCGGCTGTTTTTGTGTCAAAATTGAGATATCTAAAATAAACATTGACCAAGGATCTATGCGCTACGCGAAATCGAAGATTGAGGCGGACATCAAATGAAAAGAAACTACAAGAAAACGATGGCGGCTTGCTTCATCGGATATATCGTCCAAGCGATAGTGAACAACTTTGTCCCGTTATTGTTTACGGTGTTGCAGAACGAATATCAAATTCCGCTCTCGCAGATCACGCTTCTCATCACTGTTAATTTTTTAATTCAGTTGATGGTTGATATGCTATCGGCGGGTTTCGTGGATAAAATCGGATATAGAGCTTCGGTCATATTGGCACACGCTTGTTGTGTAACCGGATTTGTTTTGCTGACCTTTTTGCCAGATATTCTGCCTAATGCGTTTGCCGGAATTTTGATTTCGGTTGTGGTGTACGCAATAGGCGGGGGTCTCATTGAAGTGCTTCTTAGCCCGATTGTAGAGGCTTGCCCTACGGAAAATAAGGAAAAAGCGATGAGTCTTCTTCATTCGTTTTATTGTTGGGGACATGTTTTGGTTGTTTTGCTATCGACACTCTTTTTTGCAATATTTGGGATCGGGCATTGGAAAATATTGACATTGATATGGGCTGTAATCCCCCTTTGCAACTTGATATTCTTCACGATGGTGCCAATTAATTCTTTGAACAAAGAGGGAGAAAAGGGAGCCGGATTAGGTGAATTGTTCCGCATGCCGACTTTTTGGCTTTTAATGGTCATGATGCTGTGCGCCGGTGCCAGCGAACAGGCCATTAGTCAATGGGCATCCACATTCGCGGAGCAGGGGCTAGGTGTTTCGAAGACAATTGGTGATCTTGCTGGTCCAATGTCGTTTGCGGTGCTTATGGGGGCCTCTAGACTTATCTATGGCAAATTTGGCGATCGTATTAACATTGATCGATTCATGAAATGTAGTACCTTGGTGTGTATTGCGGCGTATCTTATTGTTGCATTGGTTCCAATACCGGCTTTCGGATTGATTGGCTGTGCAATCTGCGGGTTTTCTGTCGGAATCCTTTGGCCAGGGTCATTCAGCAAAGCTTCATCGACTATTAAAAACGGTGGGACAGTTCTATTCGCCATGCTTGCATTAGCTGGAGATATCGGTTGTGCTGGTGGACCGACCCTTGCTGGTTTTGTGGCCGATTCCTTCGACAGCAATCTACACATTGGTGTGCTTTTTGCCATTATTTTCCCGATTTTGATGTTTGTGAGCCTATTGCTGATGGGAAGAGAGAAAAAGAAAAGGGAAAAAGATACAAAATAAGTCCTCTAAGTTTTTTGCGATACTTTATATAGATAGGCTTGTATAAAGGAACCTAAACAAAGTAAGGTTCAAATCGAGACTCCTTTAAAATTAATGATGTATCTATCTTTACTGATTAACCCCTTATTAATACGCGGTTTTTAAAATAATGGTTTGCTTGTAAAATATTCCTAGGCACAAAGACAGGCAATAAGTATATCGAAGAAGGGCGAAGCACGATGATTGAAATAAAAAATTTGAGCAAATATTACTCCAATAGCGGTGTTACGACTCTTGGACTTCACAACGTTAACCTCTCATTTCATCAAGGCGAAATAGTGGGAATTGTCGGTGAATCCGGATCTGGCAAATCCACCCTTTTAAACCTAATCTCCGGAATGGATTCTTACGATGATGGAGAAATATATTTCAATGGAGAAGAAACAAGTTATTTTGACCAGAAAGACCGTGACGAATTTAGAAAAAAGAACGTTGCTTTCATCAACCAGAACTACAACATCGTCGATTCATACTCGGTTTTAGATAATGTTACGCTTCCCCTCATTCTAAATGGCATGAGCGAGAAAGAGGCTAAAGTCAGAGCCAAAGAGTTGATTGAAAAAGTCCATCTAACCCACAGATTGCATTCAAAAGGATCCAAACTGTCGGGTGGTGAAAAACAAAGATGCGTTATAGCAAGAGCTTTAGCTAAGGATACCCCAATACTCGTTTGCGATGAACCTACGGGAAACCTTGATTCTAAGACAGGGGAAGAAATCATCCAACTTCTCAAAGAAGTCTCAGCTGGTAAATTGGTGTTGCTTGTTACTCATAACGAAGAACAAGCTAATCCAATACTCACTAGAAAGCTAAGAATTCATGACGGAGAGGTGGTGGAAGACGTCAACATGGGCAATTCCTCATCAGTAGATGAAGAAGCGGCCAAAAAGCCTGAAATGAAGAAAAACAAACGTTTTAGATTCTCAATGGCTTGGAAGAATATAATCGGCACTCCAAAGAAAAACATTTTCACCACGATCGTGTTTACTGTGTTCTCTTTTCTACTCATCTATCTATATTTATTGGCATCTCAGAGTGGGGCATCCGCCTCTTACTCTTCCTCGTCTAATTTTTTGAATCTCACGCACGAAAGAATGATTGTCTATAGAGAGGACCATACTCCATTGGACGCATCGAAATTGTCTTCAATCGCTGGAGATAAGTATCAGAATGCTTTTTACGAAGATTCATATGTGATAATGTCGGATACCGACAAGTCTATCAGATCCAGTGCTATCATGTCGTATCATCTGCCGCTTAATAGTCGCATCTCCCAAACCGAGCCAACGATCAACCCAGCCCTTAATAATGTCACGTTGGTTGTTGGCGAAAATTACGGCAAATATTATTCTGTCGGAACGGACAAATGCCTTTATAAGGAGCTAATTTCGGTTTCAATATCCAATCTTGAACTTGGCACAATCCACATATCCAAGATTGCAATATGCGATGAGGTGGATATCATCCCAATCATTGTTTTTGAAGACGGAGTGGATCGTTCGTTCTTAGATAATGTGTTTGAAGATTCCTACACCATATCTAGTATTGACCAAAATGACGGGGAATCTTTTACCTTAGACAATTCCAACATATCAATTGTTGCTTCTGGAAAGACGGATAATGATGCCGCTAAGAAGAAATACAACACACTTGTCTATAAAGGGAAAAACAACATCGCAAAACCGGAATGCATAAATGCTACGATTGGTGGGATGTATTCCGTGAAATTCACTGACTTCGATTACGAAGTTATAGAAACTGATTCTAGTACGGATGTTTTTGAATTTTATTGTGTTGAACCAGTTATGCCGGAAGAATGCTATGAACTCACAATCTATGCGAAAAACGTTGATTCCGCAAAGAAAATCATTAAAAAAGCCGGATATCAGTACATTATCCCTAGCCAAGCCAAATCCAAGAACGCATTCGCCCGAAGTGTAGCAAGAATCATCACGATAATACTTTATATTCTAATCTCCTTATTAGGTCTCCTTTTGACACTTGCCGTTTATGGCATCCTGTCCAAAGTCTATATGACTAAGGCAAAAGATTTCACAATCTTCCGCTCTCTAGGCGTTCTTAAAGAAGATTTAAGAAGCGTGGTCAGCTTAGAGATTTCCTTCTTTGCCTTCGTTTCAACGATATTATCCATTATCATCGTCTTGATTCTTGGCTTAACCATCCCTTATTTCAAAACACTACTAGCAACCTCGACTCCATGGGCATACATATTCTTCTTCATCATTATGCAATTGCTTGGACTAATAATCTCAAGAAGATTCAACAAGAGGATATTCAAACTAACCATCACCGATTCTCTTAAGGAGGAAAGAAGATGATTAAACTTACTAATCTCAACAAGTATTTCAATAGAGGCAAAAAGAATGAAATACACGTTATCAACAACGCAACGCTTGAACTGCCTGATCACGGAATCGTTACTTTCTTTGGCCACTCTGGATCAGGTAAAACAACATTATTAAACGCCATCGGCGGTCTTGATTCCTTCAAAGGCGAAATTCAATACGATGACACTATTATCAAGAACTATCGGATGGGAAAAATCGATGCTTGGAGATCCAAGAATGTTGGATATGTTTTCCAAAACTACGACCTGCTTCAAAACGAATCGGTTTATGATAACCTTGCAATTGCCTTATCGATTATCGGCATTAATGATAAGGATGAGGCTAAAATCCGTATCGAATACGCCTTAAAAGCAGTCGGACTATTTAAATTTCGCAAAAGGAAAGCATATGCCTTATCAGGCGGTCAGCAACAACGCGTAGCCATCGCTAGGGCTTTGGTTAAAAAGTGCAAAGTTTTAATTGCTGATGAACCTACTGGCAACCTTGATTCCGCTAACACGATTGAGGTTATGAACGTCCTTAAGAGCATATCCAAGAACACGTTAGTCCTCTTAGTCACCCACGAGAAGGACATCGCCGATTTCTATTCTGATCAAATAATCGAGGTGGCCGACGGCAAGATTATAAACATAAAAGTGAATAACACTAAGGACGCCTCTCTTCAGGATAGGAGCAATAACGCGATTTATCTTGGCGATATGGAAAAAGTCGAACAGGAAGGGGAAACGCTTGATTTCACCGTTTATAAAGAACCGGGTGATGAATCCAAGAAACACCTCGATATCTTTATTAAAAACAATACCGTCTATGTCCGTGGTGATGCCACGATCAGACTTGTCAATGAAAGTTCCTTGAATATCATCGACGGCAAAAGAAAGGTCATAACTCAAGAGGACACAGATGTTCTGACATACGACAATTCATTCTATGACGACACGAAGAAAGGACATGGTGGTTTTGCAAGGTTTACCCGCACATTCCTCACCTCTTGGCATTCTCTTTTCTCTGCAAAAAAGAAAACGAAATTCCTCTATGCATGTCTCGTTTTGATGGGTATCGTTTTTGCCATCGCCTCTGCTTCGTATGTCAACAACACCATGACGGATGATTCTTCTTTTGCTTATTGCGATGGCTATTATGAAACCCTCAATTCAAACGTTTATCACGAAGAGCCAATTCTTGATGCTTGGGATAAGGGCTACATCAGCAACGTTGAGATACAATACGGCGGAAATTATATCTTCCAACAAGACATAACTTTTGCCGAATATGTTTCATGTTATGTCAATGCGATGAAGGTACCTTATAGCGAGAAGGTCAATATCAAGTATGGCAGAGGCGTTAAGAACGACAACGAGATTGTTATTTCTGAAAATATCGCCGAAGACATTCTTGATAACTTTACATATAAGACAACCGTTGAGTCTTTACTCGGCAAGACATTGTCATCTGCTTACGAATACTCAAACTCCGGCTATACGCTTGTTGGAATATCCGCTGATGACCATAACATGTCTTATGTCACCAGCAAGGATATCGCATTGAGTAATGTTAATTTTTCGAGTAAAAAGACCACCCATTTGATATCGGCAATAGAAAACGGACATTATGATGTAGTCGAAGGGCGCGATGTTGATAATTCATCGTCGGAAAAAGAATGTTTAATCGCCAACACGATGTTAGAAGGCGCAACTTATTATTGCGATGGTATTGATGGTTTGATTGAAATCCCGACAAATCTTAAGTTTGATGGCACCGAGAAGTTTGGCGATTACACTCTTGTTGGGAAATTCGAATTCAAAGATGGCATATCTCTTGCTGACAACGCCATTATAACAAACGAAGCTAAAGGCTCGTACACATACATCCCTAATGATTACGTTAATAAAGGAGCGTCTTTTAGCACAGCGTATTCTTACATCGTCGAGGGAAGAGAACCAAAACTTTCAAATGAGGTTGCTGTATACGCTTATTCGGGCTATAAAATCGGCGACAAACTCTCTGATTATGATGTCGTTGGTTTATATTCTGGCGGATTCTACGCAGCTTCTTATCTTGCGATGTTCAACAAGAATGTTGTCTACATCAGGAACGATATAACCTACTGCTTATACGAATTTTCAAATGTTAAGGAATCCACTGAATATTTGCGTGATAAACACCAAATAACCGTTGACACCATGTATAAGATCCAACTTAAGGAAAAGATGGATAAAGAAGCTTCATCTAGAGGCGTATTCTACGCTGTGTTCGCCATTTCCTTTATTGCCGCTGGTATCTTTATCTTCTTTATCATGAGAAGCCGCATGCTTACGGATATCTACACAATCGGCGTTTATCGTTCACTTGGCGCAAAACGCTGGAGCATCGTTTCAAAGTATATGCTTGAATCTTCTATCCTGACCTTGATGTTCACAATCATTGGCTATATCGGCGGATGTCTCGCGTATTATGGCGTTGCCACGTTGATTAACGGAGTCGTTGGCAATGTCATGATGGTTAACGTGCCGATCTTTGTGTTGATAGGTGCGATAATACTTGTCTTGTCTACACTCGTGGGCACGCTTCCAATCATCACATTGTTCTTGAGGACTCCTGCTCAAATCAAGACGAAATACGATATTTAATCTCAATTCTAAAAGGAGGCTACAACAGTCTCCTTTTTTAATGTTAGAATACACGCATGGCAAAAAACGAAGCCAAACAAAAGAAAAGCATCACCGCCGGTCTATTGGTTCTTAAGATTTTCGGCATCATAATCTGCGCTTTTTCAGCTGCGATTGTCGTCATCCTTAACATATACACAGATTGGGGATTTTGGGGAAAATGCGGAATCGTTGTGGCGGATATATTAGTGGGCGCCTCAATTTTCTTCCTTGCGTGGAAACTTAAGAAAGAAAGAGTGAAGTCGGACAAATTATTCATTGATGATTTAAGGGAAGGAACTCCGCAAAAGGAACCTAAAATCAAATCAAAATACACGGAATATGGCAATTTGCAGATTTCCATAAACGTTTTTGCCTTAGTCAGCGCATTATACTTAACCGCAGTGTCGATCTATGGCACTATCTTCTATTCTGATGAATCGACTTTATCGGCCTATTGTTGCTCCATCATATGCGGAGTTGGTATCACGATAGTCACGGTTATTAACACAATCTATTTTAAGAAAAAAACTTGGTTTATGGTCTTTAGGGACATTGCGTCATTCGTTTCGATCCTCCCCGCAGTCTTTTCAATATCAAACATCCCAATGGGCGATAGGAGAGGCGGTTACACCTTAATCTATTGCATCATTTTAGCGGCTCAATGGGCAATGACATCTGTGGCTGCCCATAGAAAACCGGTGGTTGAAGAAAAATAGCTTATTTTTTGTTTTTCTAACACACACAATTCATTAATAATATTGTTCATATTCTTGAGGAGGCATTCCATGAAAAATAAAATTTTGCCCATTCTTGCTTTTTCTTCTTTATTCCTGATGTCGTGTGGAAAACAGACTGTTGTTGATTCTTCTATGGATGGCAAACCGGCATCCGATACTTCGACTTCCGAAACCATAGGCTCATCAGAATCGGTTAACTCTTCGAGTGCGATAAGTCAATCATCTGCCAGCTCGGTTTACATCGATCCCGATATTGATATCGACAGCAAAGATTATGGCGATTTCTCAATCAAAACAGATGTAGTTGATGGCTATTCCGAAGATAGCAATGTCTTTACGATCACCAAATCTGGAACATACAAACTTTCAGGAACCCTTGAAGAGGGAAGAATCTATATCGATGTTCCAGAAAGCGATGCCGAAGATATTGTTCTTGAATTGTCAGGCGTTTCAATTAAATCCACGCTGAATTCACCTATATTTTGCGTCTCAGGAGACTCTTTGAAGATAAAATCGAAGAAGAACACGGAGAACTACATCATTGACCTGAGAGGCGCCAAAACGATTGATGATGATACTCAAGGAAATGGAGCCATTTATTCCAAATGTGATGTTAGCCTTACAGGAAGTGGAACGCTTAACGTCTCCGGAACCTACAACAATGGTGTTCATTCAACAAAGGACCTTAAGATTAAAACGACCACATTGAATTCTGTTGCCATAAATAACGCTCTTAAGGGAAATGACTCAGTCACAATCACATCCGGCACGATTCTTGCTAAGTCAACGGGCGGGGATGGCATCAAGACAGAAGACAGTGACGTATCCTCAAAAGGAAACCAAAGAGGAAAGGTTACCATAACCGGTGGACGGGTAGACATTTATTCCTGGGCAGATGGGATTGATGCCTCATATGATGTCGTGATCGAGAACGGCACCGATGAAGATACCGGGGAAACAACCGTCCCAATGGTTAACATCTACACAAATAAATATGCCGGCATGACTGAAAGCACCAAACCAACCGTATCCGATGGCATAATGTATATCAGAACAAAGACCTCGGCATACTCAGCGAATTATAAATATGCTCTCGAATGCAGGGATTCATCGGGAAATACAACGTGGATTGATGCGACTTATAAGACCTCGCATCGGAATGGCGGAAGCAGATCAACTTATTATTACTACTCCCTTGAATATCCGGCAAATGCCACATCTTTCAAGATATATAAATTTGAGGCAAATGCAGCCAACAGCGAATCTAATTACGTCGCAGCAATGTCTTCGTTTGCCACGAAGAACGTCTCATATAACACTCTAACGTTCGATGAAATGGGGAATACAATCACTGAAGGTTCGTGGGGTGATTATGATTCTCTGACATCGGATTCTTCAGGCGGTTGGGGAGGCGATAAAGGCGGCAATTGGAACGATGGTAACACAAATAAAGCAACCGATTCTGCTAAAGGCATCAAAGCCGATAATGCCATCTACATCAATGGTGGTCAAACGTATGTTAAAGCTTATGACGATGGCTTGCACGCCAACTATTATCAGGACGAAACTCTTCTCGAAAATGGCGAGAAAGGCGTAGGAGACGTTGTCATCAACGATGGAAATCTTAGTATCTACGCTTCCGATGACGGAATCCACGCCGATAGATACCTCAATATTAACGGAGGAAATGTTACGATTGAATATGCCTATGAAGGCATGGAGGGCAGTGTTATCAACGTTGCCGGAGGGATATCGAAAGTCTATGCAACAGACGATGGATTGAACGCTGCTAGCAAATCCGATATAACAGCCTGCATAAACATCACGGGTGGATATGTTGATGTTGCGGTCAGTCCGAACGGAGACACCGATGGAATTGACTCAAACGGCAATTATACCCAGAGCGGTGGAGTTGTTGTGACAAAAGGTCCTAATAGCAGAATGATGGCCGCACTTGATTGGGGCGATAATTGCTCAGCCTCCGTTTCTGGAGGAACATTGCTCATATTTGGTGGCATAGGCGGGAACATCACCACTAGCGGAAACGTTAAAGCGACGACGATTTCCGTCTCTAGAAGTGGCAAAGTCAATTTTACAGTGGGTGAAGATAGTTATGTTGCTGATTGCTATTCTCACACTTATTCAACACAAAGACTTTATACCGATTCAACGGTAAAGGTTGGTTAATTGTAAAATCCCATTGATTAGAAGGGATTCTTCTTTAAACGTTAGAAAATATATTTAAAGAGCTGATGGTTTCCCAAAGGCTCTTTTTTTCTTAAGGATGAATGAGAAAAGAAAAAGGACGCTTCAAATAGAAACGTCCTAGAAAATCAGTTGTGATTATGCAAGAAGTGCAAGGTATTCTGGCGTAATTTCAAAGTACGCGTGCATCTGCCCGCCGAGGTTGTAGTGGACACCGACCGATCCGTCTTCTTTGTAGACATTGGCGGTGAACACAGGGTCCGCGCTCCTGTCTATCGAGCCGTACTCGAAGGTGACGC
>CAVIJK010000014.1:28135-41001 GCA_963643345.1 bacterium
AATATGCCCAGGTGCCGTCAGAGGCGGTTGATGCGTAGGCGGACCACTCGAAGTGGTACGTGCCGTCCTCGTAGAAGGAAAGCGTCATAGGCGCGTTCTGGCTTGTTGGGTGCTCGACCGTGAAGAGCAGACCGACATCCCTCATCGTCTCGAGGTTCTCTTTCGTGAACTCGAAGTACGCGTGCATCTGCCCGCCGAGGTTGTAGTGGACTCCGACCGATCCGTCGCTCTTGAACGTGCCCGCGGTGAACACAGGGTCCGCGCTCCTGTCTATCGAGCCGTACTCGAAGGTGACGCCGGCGCTTCCGCTGATGAGCGAAAGGCTTGTGCCGCCGGAATATGCCCAGGTGCCGTCAGAGGCGGTTGATGCGTAGGCGGACCACTCGAAGTGGTACGTGCCGTCCTTATTAACCGTAAGTGTCATTGGTGTGCCTTGGCTTGTTGGATGTTCGAGCGTGAAGAGCGCCTTGCCTCCGATTGATTCAAGCTTGGCGATTTGTTCCGCGCTGAGCAAGAAGGTGCCAGCTAACCCTTGCGCTGATGAGACCTTGATGCCAAGCGTTCCGTCGGTTGGCATTGTATTTCCGTCGAATGTGTATGTTTTCTTTCCGTCCGTCTCTGTGATTGTCGTAGTTCCGTAAGCGACGTCATAGCCACTTACGGCGACCGTAACGGTGCCATTTGCGTATTCCCACGTGCCTTCGGCCGAGACGTTATATTTCGACCATGCGAAGATGACTGTCCCGTCCTTGTTGAATGTGAGGGTGATCGGGTTGCCTTCAAACGAAGTCTCTTGCTCAAGGATGAAGATGGTGTCGCTTTCTGGCTCTGGCTCCGGCTCCGGCTCTGGCTCTGCGTAAGAATATGGGTAGAAACTATATGCGCCATATTTTTCCTCAGATGGAGTTCCTTCTTTATAAGTGAATCCGGTGTCGGAAACATAGAAGTATTCAGATGAATCGACCATCATGTCGTAGAGGTTGAAATCAAATGCCTGTACTGTTGCGGCTGAACCGGCACCATAAAGGGTTATTGATTGTTCGCCTCTAGCCATGCTTATGACTTTATATGTGTCGGTTGCTAAGCTGTCTACATATGAGTATGTTGAGATGCCCATAAACGATGAGGCTGGACGACCATCGACCTTGGTGTCGGTGGATGTGGTTGCGACGATGTAATTTCCATCATCTAATAAGTAGAGCGAACGATAGTTGTCTCTGTTACCGAAAGTGTCCCATTTATAGGTTTTGACGGACGTTGAGCCGGTTGCAATATTCGAAGAGCCCGCCTCGCCAGCCTTGAATGTTCCGTTTTCGTTGAGTCCGATATTGAAATCGTTTCCCCAAACTGAGGTGTAATATCCATCAAGGATGGCCTGATTGCCGTCTAATGATGAATCGAGTGTCATCATCTTGTGGTCGTTGTATGTTCCGTCTTCATAGGTGAAATAAAGACCGAAGTCAATTGCGACTTTAACGCTGTTGGATGTGCGCTCATACGTTCCTTGCAAATGTGAATATTCAGGGACATACTGCTTTCCTTTTGCCTCATAGTAATCGAGTGTGAACTGCGTAGCGCTATAAAGGGTGAAGATTTCGTATTTCGTCGTGTCTCCCGAAGAACCTTTGTTGATATAGGTTTGAGGAACGAATGTTGAAGTTGGAGTGTCTGAAGAACTGTTGCTATTGTTTTCTTCTTCCTCAAGCGATTTGATGATTGAGTTTGTTCTATTAGCGTCCCAAATCTTATAGATTGCCCAAGAGCAGGAATCAAGTGTTAGGACTCCACCCAATAACACGGCTGCGCCCAAAGCGAAGAGTGACTTATTTAAGAGTTTCTTTTTCATTGTTGGCTCCTCCTAATTTTGCTTCGCCATATTTTTTCTTATTTTTAATGAGTCTGATTGTCAATAATGTGCCAAATGCGCATGTGCCGACACATGACCAGATGATTCCATCGATTATGACGAATTGCCACCATGTCATCTGTGAGACTGTGACACCTGTTGAGTTCATGGCGTTGGAATTTCCAACGACGTAAAGAATGCGGTGGCAGGCTTGTCTTAAACAGTTATACATGTGAATGTCGTTTGAGTCTGTCTCAAGCAAGTACGATTCTTGAGCAACCGAGTTGGATGAATCGAATGTATCGGTTCCTGCGATGACTGCTAAATATGCATCGTAAGTGCCTCTTGGGTGAGCGGTTGTTGCGTATCCATTTGATGTGTAATCGGAAATGCCAAAGCCTCTGCAGCCCCATTCGTTTCTTAAGACTTCCGTCATGAGTCCGTAGTGGGCTCCTGACCAAATGACGCCGACTCTAGCAAAAGAGTTCATGACGTTATATGCTCCACCTTCTGTGATGGCGTATTCGAATGGTTGTAAGTAAAGTTCGCGGATTGCCTGTTCATTAACGAATGTTGAGATGGAACGGCAAGCTGTTTCGCAGTCATTTAATGCAAAGTGCTTAACGAAGACATAAACGCCTTTTGATTGGATTCCTTCGACTTCAGCCGCTGCAATTTTGCCCGCTAAGAAGCCGTCTTCTGAATAGTATTCGAAGTTACGTCCTGCATAGGCTGTTCTATGAGTGTTCATAGCAGGGCCGTAAAGTCCTGAATAGCCAGACTTAAGTCCATCTTCGCCAATGTGTTCGCCAACCTCTTTCATGAGTTCGACGTTCCATGTGGCTGCCATGATGTTCTCATCGGTATAAGCGCAAAGAGAAACGACGTCGCCCGATAAATTGGTCAAGTTAGCAGAGAAGCCTTGAGGTCCGTTCTCGTCTGTTGTTGCTGGTTTAGAAACGGATTCAATGATTGAGGTTCCGTGATAACCAACGCCAACGAGATGGCATGCTTCTTTGAAGGTGATTTGGTTAAGAAGACTCTCCCATTGCGGGTCATCGTAATCTTTTCCGATGAGGTCATAGAGTTTGTAGCTTGTCTCTGTTGAGCCAAATACTGGCATTGTCTCGCCTTCGACCTGATAATCCTTATAGTTGTATGTCTTATAACCTGTGAGCTCATTTAACATTTTGGTCGTTAAATCGTGCTCATATTTCTTAGTTGGCCAAGTTCCTGCCCAGTCACTACGTGAGACTGAAGGCATATCTTCCTCGCCATAGTATGAGAGCTGAGCGCTCTGGAATTGGTTATGGATATCATAGCCCGTTGCCGTTGATTTCTTATATGTTTCGAAATCGACTGAGTCGTATGAGACTCCGGTGACGTCAGAGACATTGACGGCAAATGAAGCATCGCCTGCAACTGTTGCCTTTTCTCCGACTGTGACCATCCCGTGTTTATCCTGTTTTGCGAGGATATTATTTAAGGCATCATGTGCGTCCGTGCCTACAGCGAGATAATACTGACCAGCATCCAAGATATACTGACCTTCGCCAGAATTAGCGCCGGTGAAGTAAGTCTTGAATGTCTCTTTTGCGACAGAGATCGTGACGTCTTCGTAGCTATTAGGTTTTAAAAGCTTTGTTTTGGCGAATCCGCAAAGTTCAATTGCAGATTTCTCGATTGAATTTGTTTTATCGAAATCCGTGTATTCGGATTGGAAGTAAACTTCAACGACTTCTTTGCCCGAAACATTGCCAGTATTGGTGACTCTGACCGTGACATCGATATTCTTGCCGCTGTCTTTGAATGTTGGCTTGCCATATTCAAATGTTGTGTAGCTTAAACCATATCCAAACGGATAAGCGACATCGCTTGAATAGTTGTAACCTGTGGTCTTGCCTGTAACCATATCGGCGTATCTAGTTTCGTAGTATCTATAGCCGACATAGATTCCTTCCTGATAGGCATTGAAACACATATTTCCGTCAAGTGCGCCGCCATATGTTCCCTGCATAATGGTCTTGCCTGGGTTTCCGCCATTCCAGCTTCCGTCAGCACCGTGTGTTGCGCCTAGAGCCTCTGCGTTTTTCCAAACCTGGCCGTAGAAATTCGCCATGGCCGGATTTGTTGTATTATCGTTGCAATATGTATCTACTAAACGTCCAGATGGGCAGCTGTTGCCAACTAATGTATCGGCAACGCCGTATAATCCGACGAGTCCGACATATCCAATCCACATAGCGGCGTCGACTTCGCTGTTCTCCGCTGTCAAGAAATCGCATTCTAATGCGTTTGCGGAGTTGATTAAGACAATGACTTTGCCAAAATTCTGTTTTGCATTATGGATTAAGTCGATTTCGTTTTTTGTTAATTCAAGTGAGTTGCCTGAACCATTAACCGTTTCCTCTGCGTTGCCTTTGTAGTTTGCAGTCGCTGGGAGGTCATACATTTCGCCGCCTAAGCGTGATATTACGACGATTGCGGCGTCATTGTATTCCTGGATTGATTCTGTGACGCCCTTCTCAGCGGTTAACGTGCTGTATGAAGGCTCGTTGATCGTATAAGAGGAACCCATAGATCCAGTGCTGTTGCGGATGGAATTATCGCCTTTCTCCGGGTTTGTTTGGTAAGTCTTGTTGACTGTCCAGTTCATATAAGTATCCCAAACCGTTGGGTTGACCTTAACGTCTGTTCTCTCCTCAAGCGCGGCTTTCAAATTCAAATAGCCGTTGATTGAGCTGAGCTTGCTAGGATACGCATTCTTGTCGAGGACGGCACTGATGTCTGCTGAACCGGTTCCGCAGACGAGCATATTGGTGCTTTGATGTCCTAGAATTGTGACCCTCGCGGTCTTGGAAATTGGGAGAGCGTTGTTTTTGTTTTTTAGCAATACGAGACCTTCTTCGGTCAATCTCTCGGCGACGTCTTTGTCAGCTTTTTTGAGATTGTCGACGGTGTCGTATGATGATTCAAACAAAGTGCCTCTCTCCTTCTGAGCATTTGTTTGGATCAGTTTGGTCGACTTTGCGTTCAACGCCATGTTGATGACTGAGTCATAGCCGTTTGCTTCAATAACGCCCCAAGCGGTACTGAAGACTCCGACTAACGCAGCGCAAACGCCTGTTAAAGTCGTCCAAAGCACAGGAAATTTCTTTTTACCCATGTTTTCTCCTTTTCTCGCAGTTCCTTAACGAACCTGCTGTGTAACATATTTAATATTATTTAAAAAATATTAACAACAAAAAAAACTCATCTTTTTTTAAGACAGACATCGAAAAACGTCCAAAATTGTGCTTTTAGGGCTTTAGTTGACCTTGTTAAGCATTGGCTGCTTGTTTGTATATTGCTCGATTGCGTCAAATGCGCAGTCAATCATCGCGGTTACGGCTTCTTCGGTAAAGAATCCGCAGTGTTGGGTAATTAATACATTGGCGAATTGCTTAAGGTACATGATGTTCTTTTTTCTAGCGAGGCCATCTACTTTTGTTCCGATGTCAATATGAGAAACGCCGTCTTCACCTTCGATTGTATCCAGGGCAAGCGAACCGATATGCAATGATTCAATTCCATCGATCAAAGCGTCAACATCAAGCAATGAGCCTCTGGCTGTATTGATGATAATCACGCCTTTCTTCATCATGGCAATCTCCTCATGTGAAACCATATGATAGTTATCTTTTGTTAACGGGCAATGGAAGGAAATGATATCGCAAGTCTTGTATATCTCTTCTAAAGTCGTGTATCTTGCGAGTCCTTCAACTGTTTTGTTTTGATATAGGTCATAACAAAGGATTTCACAGCCAAAACCCTTCAGTTCTTTGATAACTTGGCTACCAATCTTTCCAGTTCCGATTACACCAACTTTCATGTTATGGAGTTCTTTGCCCATCATTCCAGCGAGTGAGAAATCATTAACCAAAGCTTTGCAAATCGATACCTTTGCCTTGCGCAATGCGATAAGGATAAGCATGATTGTAAAATCTGCAACATTAGTGGATTCGTATCTGGCGTTCGTGACTGTAATTCCCTTATTGGACGCATATTTTAAATCAATGGATTGATAACCAACCGTTCTTAACGCGATTAATTTGCAAGAGGAGAGTCTATCAATTATTTTGTTATTCACGTCGAAAAGCGGGGCAAGCGAAACTATTTCGTATTTAGAGACATCCAACGATTCCGGTGCGTTGGCGAGCTCGAATTCAAATAAATCGGCCTCTAGTCCATATTTTTGGAGATTTCTCTCGATTATTGGTTTAGCGTAATCCGCTACATTGAAAAATGCAATTGTGTTCATATTCGTAAGTATACATATAAAAAACGGGCCGATTAACATAAATCAACCCGTATTTGCCAATTTGTTATTACTGTTGTTCAGGAGCATCCGGTTTTGTTGTGGCGTATTCCAAATTCGGATTCTTTGCGATAAGCGAAACAATGTAGTAGACGGATGGTATGAAGATTGTGACTAAGAATAGTCCCCAAGCTACATCGCTTAAGTAATGGGCGCCTATTCTGATGCGTAGATATGCGACCACAAACGCATAAAACAATGTTGCGCCATATGATATTCCGTAAACATATTTTTTATCTTTTGCGAGGCTACAAGACATTAAGATTGGAAGGGTCATGGCTAAGGAGGCTGAGTTCGTATGTCCTGAAGGCCAAGATTTAACGTAATCAGTGAAATTTGCAGTGATATTGCCCTCGGTTATCTGAGTGTCCCACCAGGCTGGTTTGTGAAAGAAATTCCAATCCCACCAATTCTGATATTTACCGATTCCCAACGCTTTAGTTCCGTTTGCGATATTGTCGAATGCCAAGGCTCTGTATCTTGGCCTATACGCCATCTTTTTAAGAACCAAATTAACCAGGAGTAAATTGACCACAATTACGGCGATGATGACGAGGGCTTTTAGAATGAGTTCTCTAGTGGAAACGGTTCTATCGAGCAAAAAAGTGTAGCCAACGAATGCCATCAATTCAAAAGAAGTGGTGATGAGATATCCTGCCCACGCAGGCAGTTTCCATGAATAACCGGATTTTGCGATAACGTTATTTTGTGCAAGGACGACTGCTAGAGCGATCAAGGCCACAGGGATGAGGATTCCAAGTGCTTTTTGCCATTTTTTGCTTCCGTTTCTAACAAGCCCGACAAATATCATTGCACCGGCTGCAGAAAATGCGCTAAAACCAAACAAATATCCAAACGATTCGCAGGTTTTTCCAAGGAAATTGTTGGGATTTGCAATAGCTTGGGAAATTGATAAATCCGCGCAAGAACCAACGATTATTGCGACAATTAGAGCAATCCAAGTTGCAACGAACCACCAAATTTTAAAAGGTCCGATTTTCTTTTCAAAGAACTTCATAATAAACTCCAATGCACGTTGTGCGTACTTAGTATAAAAAAGAAAAACGCCTAGGTATATCAAAATCGAAGTGCCTAAGGCGTTTTGTTGTCTTTATTTACTTGTCTAATAAGCAAGCGTCGAGCTCAGCTTCAATCTTAGCCTTGTCCATTCCTTTGCCGATGAAGACTATCTTGTTCATCTTATCGCCAACCTTCTCGTCCCACTCTGCGCGGACGTCTGGATTTTCCTTTAGGATTTGGGCTTGTTTATTTGGGGCCATGCATGAGACCCATAGACCTGCGTCGCCTAATCTCTTCTGCTTTCCGGCTTGTTCGAACATGAACATATGCCTTCTATTTTCGCTCATCCAAATAACGCCTTTTGAACGGATGATTGATTTGGAATAGTTGTTCTCAACCCATTTGTAGAATAAATCGGTGTCGAATGGTTTTCTTCTCTTGTAGACAAATGTGCTGATGTTATATTCAAGCACTTCGCCCTCTGGTTCATCGCCTTCTTCCTCGATTTCTTCAAGGCCTTTGATCCAGGCAGGGGATGAAGCGGCTTTATCATAATCAAAAGAACCTGTATTGAAGACTTTGTCCAATGCAACCTTGCCATCAACTGCTTCTATGATTTCTGCTTCTGGTTGAAGTGCTTTGATAACAGTTTCAACTTCCTTCAATTCATCTGATGAAACCAAGTCGCATTTGTTGACAACGATCTTCGTGCAGAATTCGATTTGCTGGATAATAAGGTTTTCGATATCATCGTCCTCGATGTTTTCTTTCATGAGTTCTCTGCCCGAACCGAACTCATCAACCAGTCTTGCCGCATCGACTACCGAAACGAGGTTATCGAATACGATTTCAAATCCGTAATCTTTCTGATTGGTAGCGTTAGCAAGATATTCGATGGTGTTGACGATCGGGACTGGTTCGCAGATACCAGATGCTTCGATGAGAATATAGTCATATCTACCATCCTGAGCAAGATTGACTATCTGTTTCATCAAATCCTCTTTTAACGTGCAACAGATGCATCCGTTTTGAAGCGGGACTAAACTGTTGTCATTAACGTTTACTAATCCGCCTTGTGCAATTAAGTTTGCATCGATATTAACTTCGCCGATGTCATTGACGATGACTGCCACTTTTAATCCTTGTTGGTTTGATAAGACGTGATTCAACAATGTTGTTTTACCAGCGCCAAGATAACCAGTGAGTAATGTAATTGGAACAATTCTTTTTGCCATTTTTCCTAATTCCTCCTAATTGAGCGATTTTGATTATATATATCAAATCTCTTTTCGGCAAATTTATTGCACCTTTTTAGTGCAAATTAAGAGAGATGCAAATTGATTGAAATATACGGGGAGGGGGTATATAACATAGGCGAGGTAAACACTATGACAGAATGTTGTTGCAAAGGCGATAAGTCGACCAAAAGAAGCGCGTCTGACAAAAAAGACTTAACCGCAAGGGTTAATAGGATTGTTGGACAAATGAATGGAATATCCAAGATGATTGAAGAGGATAGATATTGCGGAGACATCATCATCCAATTATCCGCTATAGACAAATCCATCAAATCTCTTGCCAACGTTATGCTCGATAAACATTTGCATAGTTGTGTTGAAAGAGAAGTGCAGCAAGGTAACGAAGAGGTCCTTGATGAGATAGTGTTGATGTTTAAGAGGTTTCAATGATGAGAAAGAAATTTGATGTTCAGGGGATGTCATGTGCCGCCTGCCAAGCTCATGTCAGCAAAGCCGTTTCCTCATTAAACGGCGTAAAAGAATGCAACGTGAATCTTTTATCTAATTCCATGGAAGTTGAGTGGGATGAGAACATAACGAATCCCAAAACGATTGAAAAGGCCGTCAAAGATGCCGGATATAGCGCCTCAGTCCATGAAAACAAAAACAAGCAAAAAGCAAAAGACTATAAACTGATTAAGTTGATAATTGCCTTTGTTTTGATGTTGATCCTTATGTATGTCTCGATGGGGCATATGTGGGGCTGGCCAATTCCAACATTCATGGACGCAAGCAAAACCGAGATGAAAGGTGCCATATGGTTCTGTTTGTTCCAGTTGGTTATCACAATCGTAGTTATCCTTTTATATATAAAGGAATATTTCGTAGACGGATTCAAAAAAATCCTTAAGTTGCACCCAAATATGAATTCGCTAATTTGCGTAGGCGCCTTAGCCGCTCTGATTTATGGAATTGTTACAACTATAGAAGTTGGCATAGCCACAATTAATTTGAATAAAGCCGTGGATGCTCAGGAAATTGAATCATTAAAGAATGCAATCGAATCGCTTCACATGAATCTATATTACGAATCTGCGACGATGATTGTGACTTTGGTCAGTCTTGGTAAATACTTAGAATCGTTATCAAAGAAGAAAACCACAAAAGCGATTGAGGGTTTGATGGAACTCGCTCCACAAGAAGCGACGATATTAAAAGACGGAAATGAAGTTGTGGTGCCAATCGCATCGGTTGCTCTGGGAGATATAGTCGTTTGCAAAAAAGGTGACAGAGTTCCTGTTGATGGGAAAATTATTGAGGGCTCAGCATCTTTTGACGAATCTTCAATCACCGGGGAATCAATGCCTGTTTTTAAAGGGATAAGCGATGATGTGATTTCGTCAACCATAATAACAAATGGGTATATAAAAATATCTGCCGAGAAGGTTGGTAACGATACATCGATCAACACAATTATCCACCTGGTTGAAGAAGCCTCCAATTCTAAGGCCCCAATATCTCAGCTGGTTGACAAGATTTCTCTTTTCTTCGTCCCTACTATATTCTGTATTTCCTTAATAACCTTGGTCGTTTGGCTCATCGTTTCCAAATCGTTTTCAACGGCTTTCAACAACGCTATCACCGTCCTTGTTATCGCTTGTCCATGCGCATTGGGGTTGGCAACACCGGTTGCTATTATGGTTGGCTCAGGCAAAGGAGCCCAGAATGGGTTATTGATAAAAAATGCGGAAATATTGGAAAAAGCTCATGACATTAAGACGGTTGTTTTTGATAAAACCGGCACTATAACTGAAGGTAAGCCCGTGGTTACTGATTACATAGTCTTTGGAAAAGATATACTTTCCGAAGTCGCCTCAATTGAAACTAAGAGCGAGCATCCCTTATCCAATGCAATTGCCGAGTTTTCAAAAGACAAAGCTGATATAAAAGAAGTATCGTCATTTGAATCCGTTGAAGGAATGGGGTTAAAAGGAACCGTTAATGGTGAAGTAATCGCAATTGGAAATGAAAAAGTTATAATTGGATGTGAAAACTCTACAAAAATAAGCGATATCTCTGCAAAACTTTCGTCGGAAGGCAAAACAGTTCTATATGCTGTGTCTAACAAATCGGTTCAATGTTTAATAGCTGTTAAGGATGTTGTGAAAGACTCTTCTAAGTTTGCTATTTCCCGTCTTTCTTCTCTTGGAATCGAAACCGTTATGCTTACCGGAGACAACGAGAAGACCGCAAACGTGATCGCTAAGGAAGTGGGAATTGCTAAGGTCATTGCGGGAGTATTGCCGGCTGACAAAGCGAATGTTATCAACGGACTTAAGTCTTCAAAGGGAGAAGTGGCAATGGTTGGGGACGGCGTCAATGACGCGATAGCCCTAACAAGCGCCGATGTCGGTATAGCAATTGGCGCAGGTTCAGATATAGCTCTAGAGTCTTCGGATATTGTCTTAATGCATGATGACCTAGTCGATGTTGCAAACGCTATATCTTTATCTAGAGCAACTATGAGGACCATAAAGACTGGTTTATTTTGGGCGTTCTTCTATAACTGCATATGCGTTTTAATCGCAACTGGAGCGTTTAGCGCTCTAGGCTTAACAATCAATCCGATGATTGGTTCAGCGGCTATGTCTGTCTCAAGCTTGTTTGTTGTTTGCAATGCGTTGTTACTAAATTTATGGAAGCCTATAAAATATATGTCAACGAAAAAGAAGGAGGAAGTACCTATGGACAAAACATTAACCTTTAAGGTCGGAGGGATGATGTGCCAACATTGCGTGGCTCACGTCACAAAGGCTATTCAGGAGGTTACAGGAGTAAAGGATGTGAACGTTTCTTTGAACGGCAATTCTGCAACCGTTACGGGAACCTTTAATCCTGATGATGTAATAAAAGCCGTTAAAGACGCCGACTATGAGTGCTCACTATAATGTTTTTCGTATTTCGGATTAATTTACCGATAAAAGATACCGATTTATTTACAAATCTAGCATTAAGTAGTATCTTTTTTTGAGCAAGGGGTTTTACCGATATGAAAGTTTTCTCTAAGAACCAATTACAGAGATATCCTATTTATCTTAAATATTTTAAAGAACTGGCAGAGGATGGGATTACCGAAATCTCATCTCCAAAAATTGCCTCAGTTTTAGGCTATAGCGAAGAACAAATCAGGAAAGACCTTCAGGCTATTTCAACTGAGCCAGGACGACCTAAAAAAGGCAGAAATGTCATTAAGCTTATTGAAACAATCGAATCGTTCCTTGGCTACAGAGATTCAGTCAATGCCGCTCTTATTGGTTGCGGACATCTCGGTTCGGCATTGCTAAATTATCCTAATTTTGAGGATATGGGTTTATCTATTGTTGCCGGATTCGACCTCAGCCCTAACAAAGTCGGACGTGATATTGGCGGAAAGCACATTTATCATGTCGATCAGTTCGCCGAAGTATACCCAACACTCAATGCAGCAATCGTTGTTATTTGTGTTCCTGCCGATAAGGCTCAGGATGCACTTGATTTGGCGGTCAGCAAAGGTGCAAGGGCCATTTGGAATTTCGCCCCATGTCATTTAAAAGCCCCAACTGGAGTGGTTGTCGAAACCGTTAATCTCGCTTCATCATTGGCGGTTCTCTCGCATCGCTTAAACAATAAAAAATAACAAAAATAAGCCCCAATGATTTTATAAAATTGGGGCTTTTAATATGGGAATCTTCGCAAAACTAACTTATTTATTTACCGAATAGGTATATAAAGCGATTGACACTGCATTGTCTAGATTAAGCGAATCAACTTTCGAGGATTGGGGAATGATAACCGGTGTCCCTTTATTTAAGAATTCATCCGGTAGGCCGGTTGCTTCATTTCCAAACACAAGTGTGCACGGCTCTTTGAATTTGACATGCGGGAGCGTTTCTTTTGCCTTTAACATAAAAGGGTAAATGTTTCGCATAGGGAATTCTTTTTCGTATTCCTCAAAGGAATCGTAATATTTGAACGGCGTGTTAAAAATCGCTCCCATTGTGCTTCTTATTGTTTTGGGATCAAAGATATCGGCCGCCGGTTTTATGATTGCGATACCGCCGATCTCGAAAGCGGCAGAGGCTCTGACTATGGTGCCTAAGTTGCCCATATTAGACGGATTGTTCAAAACGATGTGGCATTTATTTTGCGGTAGCTCACAAGAGAATTTATTGAATTCTCCGATGACCATGACATTTTCTTTATCGGCAAGTGAGAAAATCTTCTCGTTATTTTCGATTACCTTAACATTATTTGCTTTAGCGAGTTTAACTATTTTCTCGTATGTCTCGTCTCTTTTTTGTTTAGGCGAAATATAAATTTTTGATGCGCACTCGGGCCTTCTTAGAAGTAATTCAAACGTTAGGGT
>CAVIJK010000015.1:0-39301 GCA_963643345.1 bacterium
CCCAGTGAACGGCGGCCGTAACTATAACGGTCCTAAGGTAGCGAAATTCCTTGTCGGGTAAATTCCGACGCGCATGAATGGTATAATAATTTGGGCGCTGTCTCGACAGCAGACTCGGTGAAATCTTAATACCTGTGAAGATGCAGGTTACCCGCGACTAGACGGAAAGACCCCATGGAGCTTTACTGTAACTTAATATTGAGCGTTTGTTGTTCGTTCGCAGCATAGGTACGAGGCTTTGAAGTCGGAACTTTGGTTTCGATGGAGCCGCCCTTGAGATAGTACTATCGTGCGATGAACGTTCTAACGGAGGACCTTACGAGTCCCCGGACAGTGTTAGGCGGGCAGTTTGACTGGGGCGGTCGCCTCCCAAAGAGTAACGGAGGCGCTCCAAGGTTCCTTCAGCACGGTTGGAAATCGTGTGTCGAGTGCAAAGGCATAAAGGAGCTTGACTGTGAGACCTACAAGTCGAACAGGGACGAAAGTCGGACTTAGTGATCTTGCGATTCTGTATGGAAAGGTCGTAACTTAACGGATAAAAGCTACCCTGGGGATAACAGGCTGATCGCGTCCAAGAGTACACATCGACGACGCGGTTTGGCACCTCGATGTCGGCCCATCACATCCTGGAGGGGAAGTACCTTCCAAGGGTTTGGCTGTTCGCCAATTAAAGTGGTACGCGAGCTGGGTTCAAAACGTCGTGAGACAGTTTGGTCCCTATCTGTCGTGGGCGTAGGAGTTTTGAAGGGTCTAGTCCCTAGTACGAGAGGACCAGGATTAACGAGGCACTGGTAAATCGGTTGTTCCGCCAGGAGCATGGCCGGGTAGCTACCCTCGGACGAGATAAACGCTGAAAGCATATAAGCGTGAAGCTCTCCCTAAGATGAGAACTCCCATTCGAAAGAAGTAAGAGCCCTCCAATGTCAGGAGGTTGATAGGACAGATCTGTAAGCACAGTAATGTGTTCAGGAGACTGTTACTAATAGCTCGAGGACTTAATTTCACTAATCTATATAACATAGAGAGTAAGCTAAGTCGCTTGATTTATATAACACTTATCAGAAGAACGGTTTATGATAATATTCGGTATTCAGAGAACATGAGTCTCTAGAAAAAAGTCTGGTGACGATGGCGCGGTGGGCACACCTGTTCCCATCCCGAACACAGAAGTTAAGCACCGCAGCGGTGATGATAGTTCCTTCGGGAGCGAAAGTAGCGCGTTGCCGGGCTTTTTTCTTTTATAAGACAATTTAATTGTTTGAGTTAGTTACCAGCGATGAAAATCACTCTGATGGCTCAAACGACCTAAAAACACTAAGATCACCTTGCTTTCCTTGGTGGTCTTTTTTTATTTAGATCCAATTGTATTTTATAAATTACTTTGAAAATAATTGTATCAAATGTATTTCTATGTATACTTATGTTAGTTAGGAGGCGTTAAATGGGAATTACGTGGTTTAGTGCAAAAGAAAGATTAGGTCAAGCCTCGTTCTATGATTCAAATATCACCCTCAATATGATTGCGTCGGTTCCATTCGATGTGGCGTACCGTGTTCAGGTGGGTATTGACGATGATAAAAACATCATAATTGAACCAATTTCTAAGGATAGAGTGATTCGTGGTGATCTCGATGAATATTCATTGCTGGCAATTCAAATGAAAAAATCTTATTCCAGGATTAATTCCACCAGTTTAATGAAGAATATCGCATCAAATCTCGGCTTAGAATTGTCGAAAACACCTATTAAATTCGATACAAAATGGGATGATGATAACAATCAGCTTATTGTCTTAACCGGAAAAGGAGGCAAATGATATGGAAGCGTGGATGTGGATTATATGGCTTGGCATATTCGTTCTTGCAATAGTCATTGAAACTTTGGGAACCGATTTAGTTAGTATCTGGTTTGCTGCCGGAGCGCTGATTTCCTTGATTATCAGCTTTACGGGCTGCGCCTGGTGGATTCAATTAATTGTGTTTGTGGTGGTGTCACTTATCTCAATTCTCTGTTTAAGACCTTTGGTTCATAAATATATGCGTAACAACGTTGTGAGGACAAATATCGACGAGATGATTCACTCTAAAGGCGTCATGAAAGAGAAATATGACATACTCCATCACGGAGAAGTTGTTGTAAACGGTATAACCTGGACGGCCATAGCTCAAGAAGAGAAAGAAGTACTTAATCCTGGGGATATCGTTGAGGTTGTCGGTGTTACTGGCAACAAGTTAATAGTAAAATTAATGAGCAAAGGAGAAAAATAAAAATGCAAGGGTATCAAATTGCAATAATTGTCATCAGTATTGTTGTGTTCGTCGCTTTAATCGTGGTCATTACTAACATCAGGGTTATTCATCAGACTGAGAAAGCGATAGTCGAAAGAATGGGCGCATTCCATGCGTCATGGGGAGTCGGAATACATTTCTTAATCCCGTTTATTGATAAGATTACTCATCGTATCAGCATGAAGGAGCAAGTCAAAGACTTTGAACCTCAATCTGTTATTACAAAAGATAATGTTACAATGCAAATCGACACGGTTATCTTCTTTCAGGTAACAGATCCAAAACTATATGCGTATGGTGTTGATAATCCTTTGTCTGCGATTGAATATTTATCCGCCACAACTCTCAGGAATATCATTGGTGAACTTGATCTTGACGGAACATTGACTTCAAGAGATATCATCAATGAGAAGATGAGAAAGATTCTTGATGAAGCTACCGATCCATGGGGTATCAAAGTCAACCGCGTTGAAGTTAAGAATATTCTTCCGCCTAAAGACATCAGAGAAGCTATGGAACGTCAAATGAGAGCAGAACGTGAGAAGAGAGAAAAAATTCTTCTAGCTGAAGGCGAAAAACAATCCGCAATATTGATTGCGCAAGGTAAGAAAGAATCGGAGATCTTAAATGCTGACGCCGAGAAACAAGCCACAATTTTGAAGGCGGAAGGCGAGGCCGAGAAAATTCGTCAGATGAAGTCTGCTGAAGCTGACGCTATCAAGATGACACGCCAGGCTGAAGCCGATGGACTTGAGATGCTAAAGAATGCTCAAGCTGACAACTCAGTCTTAACAATCAAATATTTAGAAGCCCTTCAAAAAGTGGCTGATGGTAAGGCTACAAAAATCATTTTACCTACAAATCTCGCAAATATTGCCACATTAAGCAATACACTCGTTGAATCTGCAAAAGTGTCAGATATTGATGAAAATATGTAAAAACCTTGCAAAAATAGGCTAAAAATAGAGGAGAAAACATTCTCCTCTTTTTGTATGTGAGGAATGGAAAATACAAGTTTTGCAATGTTTACTCATTAGTGAGATAATACGCGGGTGGTTTATTAACCACTATATTAAAATTATGGCAATTGAAAGAACTACCCCATTTGGCGGAATAAACATTTCTAGTGAAGCAGTGGCTTCTGTTGCAGGCGAAGCTGCATCAAGATGTTACGGTGTTGTTGGACTTGTCTCCAGAGGCTCATTAGAAGACGCGGTTTATCAAATTCTTAAAATTGAAGAATACGTCAAAGGTGTCTACACAAGGAAAAAGAAAGACACCTACGAAATTGATTTATACATTGTCGTTGCCTATGGCGTTAAAGTCACCGAAGTTATGAGCGAAGTTCAAAAGAATGTCTCTTATACACTCGAGAAGACTTTTGGCATTCCATTTCGCAAAGTCAACGTCTATGTCCAAAGCATAAAAGAGATTTAAAAACATGAAAACTATCGATGGTCAAATATTGAAATCCCTTTTTTTGTCGGGAGCCAACAACTTATATAACCACTATCCTGAGATTGATCAACTCAATGTTTTCCCTGTCCCTGATGGCGACACCGGAATGAATATGAACCTGACAATGACTTCAGGCGCTAAAGAAATTCAGAACAAGAATGATACTGATATTTCTTTGATTGCCAAGTCATTCTCCAAAGGCCTTCTTATGGGTGCTAGAGGAAACTCTGGCGTTATTACATCTCAGATCTTTAAGGGTTTTTCTGTTGGAATCGAAGGTAAGAAAGAGATTAACGTTAAAGAACTGATTGCGGCTTTTGAATCGGCTAGAGAAACGGCATATAAAGCAGTTATGAAGCCGGTTGAAGGCACAATTTTAACCGTTATTAGAGAGTCATCTTCTGCTTTAGCGGAAAATGTCGGAAAGCTTAATTCGATCGAGGCCGCTTTAGACTTCTTACTAAAAGAAGCCAAAAAGTCTCTTGATCACACACCTGAATTATTGCCTGTTCTTAAACAGGTTGGAGTCGTTGACTCTGGTGGCGCCGGATTATGCGTCATCATCGAAGGTATGGCCAAAGCTGCTCACGGAAAATTCGTTGAGCGTATTGAGCTTGATACCGTCACGAGTAATGATTCATCAGTCCTCGCCTCGCCATATGCCGGTGCAAAATTAAGCGAAGGCGAAGAAGGCTACGGATACTGCACTCAGTTTATTCTAAGACTTGGAAGCCCTGATGATGGGAAAAAGCCATTCGTTGAGAAGAGATTCCAAAACTTCTTGGCCGGACACGGAAATTCAATCGTCCTCGTCAGAGATGATGATATCGTTAAGGTTCATGTCCATACCTTAACACCGGGAACAATGCTTAACTACGCGCAAAACTACGGTGAATTCCTGACCATCACCATTGAGAATATGTCGGAAGAACATAACAATATCTCACATGGAGATATCGCAACCGATATGGCAAGCAACATCGAGCGTGGAAAAACTGACAAAACCCCATTAAAGGATTTCGGACTTATCGCTGTTTCTTCGGGTGAAGGATTAGATCAGATGTTCAAAGAACTCGGAGTTGATGTAGTCGTCAGTGGTGGACAAACAATGAATCCGTCGACCGAAGATTTCCTTAAGGCCATCGAGAAAGTTCACGCAAAGAACGTCTTCATTCTCCCGAACAATTCCAACATAGTTATGGCAGCTTCACAAGCGTGTGATGTTACGGATGAGAGCAAGACAATTGCAAGAGTCATTCCGTCCAAGACGATCCTTCAAGGAATCACCTCACTTATGCAATTCTCGCCTGATCTTTCAGCCGATGACAATTTCGACAACATGAAAGGCGCTCTTAAGGAAGTTAAATCTGGTTCAGTTACCTATGCAATTAAGGATACTGACATCGATGGTGTCCACATTACAAAGGACTATTACATGGCTATGGCTGATGATAAATCGATAGTCACGTGCGTCTCGGATAAGATGGAAGCACTAAAAGCGCTCGTTGAGAATCTTGTTGATGAGGATTCATATATGATTACTGTCATCTACGGTCAAGACGTTTCCGCAAATGAGGAAAAAGAGATTGCCGATTATCTCGAAAAACAATATCCAGACTGCGATGTTGACGTTAAGAATGGCGGGCAACCGGTTTATTCGTTCTTGGTAGGCGTCGAATAAAATAGTTTAAAATTGCTGGGATTTCCCAGCTTTTTATTTGTATTTTAAATCCTTTATGTTTTTTCAAAGAGATTACTCTTTGATGTGTTAGAATATATTCATGAAGTTCTCTAAATCCGAAAACGTTAACAAATCCCTTGAAAAAATGGGAATTTCAACCTATGAAGATGTTTTAAATCATTTCCCTAAAAGATATGAATCTTTTGCGTACACAAAAAGAAAATCTGTATACGAGAACAAGGAACGGGTGGTTGTCCTCGGGAAAATTAGAGGCAAACTCTCTAGACCCGTGCGCTTTGCGCATAGAACGCTATACAAATTTTATTTTGAAACCGTTGATAGAGAGATTTGGAATGTTGAAGCGTGGAATAGAGAATATCTGAGTAAGTATGTTGTTGAAGGGGAAACTTATACATTAATTGGTTCTTTCGATAAGAAAAGAGGAGTCCTTTCGATGCTCAATCTTGTTAAGGGTGAGGTTCCTCAGGATGATACATACAAGCCCATTTATTCCTTGCCATCTGATCTGGAAAATAGAACATATCACGCCTTGGTGAAACGCGTGCTTAGCCAATATGGAAACCAACTTCATAGCCCCGTTCCCACAAGCCTAAAAGTCAAATATAGATTGGAGCCTTTGAAATATGCATATGAGCATGTGCACTTTCCAAAATCTCCAGAAGACATTAAGAAAGGCATGCGTGTTTTCAAATATCAAGAAGCGTTGCTATTTGAGCTTAAAAACCAATTGGTTCGTGGGGCAAATAAATCATTAAGAAAACCAAAAAACCGACAAATCGATAGAGAAAAGCTGCAAAAGTTTATTGATTCATTGCCGTATAAAATTGGGAATGATCAATTGAAGGCATTAAATGAATGCCTTGGAGATATGGATTCACAATCTGCAATGTATAGGTTGCTTCAAGGCGATGTTGGAACGGGTAAAACGCTTGTTGCATCGCTTTGCGCTTATGCGAATTACTTAAGAAGCGAACAGACTGCCATTCTTGCGCCTACCGATACCTTAGCTAGGCAGCATTATGAGACTCTTAAGAGATTATTCGAAGGTACTCATGTTAATGTCGCTTTGCTTGTCGGACATATGGAGGCTAAGGAGAAACGGTATGTCTATACGGACCTCGAAGACGGAACTATTGATATTGTGGTGGGAACGCATGCTTTATTCTCAAAAACAGTCAATTACGCTTACTTAGGCTTAGTCATTATTGATGAACAACACAAATTTGGGGTCAACCAGAGAAGCCAACTTGTCGGAAAGGGAGAACACGCCGATTTGCTCTTGATGTCTGCAACCCCAATCCCAAGGACATTGACGCTCAGTATCTATGGTGACTTGGACGTTTCGACGCTCCACGAATTTCCTGCCGGTCAGCGAAACGTTAAAACTTATAATATGCCATCCAACGACCCAAGAGTCATATCTAGAGTTGAAGAATCGTTGATGAGCGGAAGAAGGGTCTTTGTCGTTGTCCCTCAAATTGAGGGGAAAGATGAGGAGACATCCGTTTTGGAAATCTATGATAAGTATCAAAAACGCTTCCCTAACAAAGTGACTTTAATTCACGGAAAGGTCAGCGAGGAAGATAAAGTAGTGGCCACAATCGCTTTCAAAACTGGATTATGCCCGATTATGGTTGCGACATCTGTAATTGAAGTCGGAATTGATGTAAAGAATGCGGATTTGATGGTGATTTACTCTCCAAGTCATTTTTCATTGTCGTCCCTTCATCAGCTTAGAGGGCGCGTTGGACGCGATGGTACGCCATCTGAATGCATTCTTTTATCAACAATGGATGGAGATGATGAGAAACTTAAAATCCTCATGGAAACTGATGATGGGTTTAAAATCGCGGAAGAGGATTTGAGACTTAGAGGACCTGGAGACGTGGCTGGAGTAAGGCAATCTGGTTTGCCTGAATTCTCGTATGCGAATATCATCGATGATTTTAAGATTTTCGAGGTTGCTAGAGATGATGCGACCAACATTGTTAGAAATAGACTTGAAAGTGAGAATCTCGAGATTTTAGAAATCGCTAAAGAACAATCCGAAACAAGCACATTATCATAGAAAGTCTCATATATGATGGCTATACTAGCCATAGAAGATACAAGGAGGAACAGGAATGGTTAAGATTATTGTAGATATGATGGGCTCCGACAAAGGCAGCGAAGCCACAAAAGATGGCGTCAGACGCTTTAAGAAGAATCATCCAGATTGCGAATTGGTTCTCGTTGGCAAATTGGATGAACTCGCCGATATGGAAGGATACGAAAAAATTGAGGCTAACGAAACCATTGGCATGTGTGCTGGTGCCATGGAGGTGTTGCGTAAAAAAGATGCTTCGATGGTAAAAGCCGTTAAAGCAGCCGCTGATCCGGAAATGCATGCTGATGGTGTCATCTCTGCCGGAGGAACTGGCGCTTTCTTGAGCGCCGCCACCCTTGTTCTTAAAAAGATTCCTGGCGTTAAAAGACCGTGTTTAGTCACTGCATTCCCTAAATTAATTGACGAAGGTGGGTATGTCACCATTCTTGACTGCGGTTCATCCAACGAAAACACCGCGGAAGAATTACAACAATTCGCCTATATGGGCAGTCTCTACTCGCAATCCGTTTATGGGGTTAAAGACCCTGTTGTTAAACTTGTTGCAAACGGAAGTGAAGAAGGAAAAGGCTCACCTCTTGTTAAAGAAGCTCATGCTCTATTAAAGGAGGATAAAAAAGTCAATTTCCAAGGCAATGTTGAGGGGAACCAGATTTTAACAGGCGCGGTCGATGTTGCTGTTTGCGATGGCTTTACCGGAAATGTTCTTCTTAAGACCACAGAAGGTGTTGCCAAAGAAATGGGTCATGAAATAAAGAAGGCGTTCAAGAGAAATATCTTCTCAAAAATCGGCTATTTGTTTGCCAAAAAAGGTTTTGATGAATTTATCACCAAGATGAATCCAAAGAAAGTAGGCGGCGCGTTATTGCTCGGAGTAAATTGGGTTGCCGTTAAAGCCCATGGTAATTCGGATGGAGAAGGATTTGAATCCGCTCTCAATGTCGCTTATAAATTAATTTGCAATAATTTGGTCGATAAGATTAAGGAAGGCTTCCAAGAATAACATGTCATTTATAGATCCATTACTCAAAAAACTTAATATCGATCCAATCGACATCTCTGTTTATGAATTGGCGTGCACCCATTCGTCGGTTAACGGAATGGCTAACACCAAACATAAAGATTATGAGAGATTGGAATTTTTAGGTGACTCATTGGTTGGTTTAGTTGTGTCCGAACTCTGCTACAAACTTCACCCGGAGATGATGCAGGGAGACTTGTCAGTTTTGAAGGCCCAATTCATCAGAACGGAATCTGAAGCTAACTATGCCAGAAGATTGGGTCTCCCCGAATATATCAAAGTTGGAATATCGTTCCAAAATAAGATTTCAGAGTCTGAACCTCTTTTGGAAGATGTATTCGAAAGTTTTATTGGCGCTCTATTCCTTGATAAGGGGTTAGAGTTCGCCTATGTATTCGTAAAACAACTTTTTTACAACGACATCAAATGTGGAAAAATTATCGTTGAGGAAAATCCTAAATCCGAGTTGCAGGAAATTATCCAAGCCGAATCTAGAGAGGCTTTGGAATACAAACTGGTCTCTGAGAGCGGTCCGGCCCATGACAAGACTTTTGAAATGGCGGTTTTATTCGAGGGTTCAGAACTCGGCAGAGGTATGGGAAAATCAAAGAAAGAAGCGGAATCCAACGCCGCGCGTGAAGCCCTTAAGAAAGTGGCGAGAGGAGATAGATAATGGGATTATTCGCATTTTTGAAAGAGAAATTCTCCAAGAAAAATAAAGATGAGAAAACCGAGAAATATGAGAAAGGGCTAGCGAAGTCTAGGCAAGCTTTTGCATCTCGTTTAGATGATCTTTCTAAAAGATATTCCTCCGTAAATGAGGAGTATTTCGAAGAATTGGAGCAGATTTTAATCGAAGCGGATGTTGGCGTTTCCTTAACGATTAAATTGGTGGAACAATTGCTTGATAAATCTCAAGAAGAAGGAATTAAAGACCCAGTTAAAATCAATGAGCAATTGATTGACTCAATGTTCGTTGGGTATGTGGAAAACGGTGGTAACATCACCAACGAAATACAGTTTAGGGACAATGGGCCAACCGTCCTTTTGGTTGAAGGCGTCAATGGCGTTGGCAAAACGACAAGCATCGCAAAACTCGCTAAGAGATATATGGATCGCGGCAAGAAGGTGCTTTTAGTTGCCGCGGATACATTTAGAGCTGGTGCCGTGGAACAATTGAAAGTTTGGGCAACAAGACTTAATTGTCCAATCATCACCGGTAAGGAAAATGGCGATCCGGCATCCGTTTGCTATGACGGTGCAAAGTTCGCTAAAGAGAACAATATTGACCTGGTGATTGTTGATACTGCGGGAAGACTTCAGAACAAAGCTAATCTTATGCAAGAACTCGCTAAGATGAATAGGGTTCTCTCGAAAGAAATTGAAGACGCTCCGCATGAGACATTCCTCATAATCGACGCCACAACTGGCCAAAATGGCGTTTCGCAGGCTAAGGCCTTTAAGGATGTCAGCAACATCACCGGTATTGTCATCACAAAGATGGATGGCACCTCAAAAGGCGGAATCATCCTTTCCATCAGGGACGAGCTTGGTGTTCCGGTCAGATTTATCGGACTTGGAGAAAAGATGGACGACCTTGAGGAATTCGATTTGGATGAGTACCTTAACGGTTTGTTGGTAGGAAATAACTAATGGAATCAAACGTAATCGAGATAAGAGAAGAAGCGGTTAATCTTTTTGAGAGGTATGGCGAATTGTTGACAGACACTCAAAAAGAGGTCTTTTCCGATTACTATCTATACGATTTATCGCTGAGCGAAATCGCTGAAAATAAAGGCATTTCTAGGGCCGCTATATCGGATAATCTCCACAAATCGCTGGAAAAACTAGAAGAATACGAATCAAAACTGCATTTGATAGAGAAAGATAATAAATTGCTTTCTTTAATGGAATCGGTTAAAAATAACGAGGCTTTGGATAAAAATGAAGCGCTCGACATCATCAAGGAGAATCTCTAACTATGGCATTTGAATCACTATCGGAGAAATTCCAGGGAATATTCAAGAAACTCAGGAAAGAAGACAAATTGACTGAAGCAAACATGGCTTCTGCCATTAAGGAAATACGCGTTGCCTTACTTGAAGCTGACGTAAATTTTAAAGTCGTAAAAGCCTTTACTGAAGATGTTAAGAATAAAGCTTTGGGGCAAGATGTTCTCACCAAAGTTAATCCTGGCGAGATGCTTATCAAGATCTGTCACGATGAGCTTGTGGAACTATTGGGGGCCGATAACACAGGAATAAAATACGAGAACGGCTTAACAACCATAATGCTCTGCGGTTTGCAGGGCGCCGGAAAAACCACCTCTGCAGGCAAATTGGCTTATTTGATGAAGAACAAATTGAATAAGAAAGTTCTTTTGGCGGGGCTTGATGTTTATAGGCCGGCCGCTATTGATCAATTGGGTGTTTTAGCCCGTCAGATAGGCGTTGATTTCTTCAATATGGGCACCGGTTCAAATCCGGTTGATGTTGCGCAAGAAGCAAAGAAAAAGGCCCTTTCAGAGGGATATGATGTCCTTATCATGGATACTGCAGGTCGTTTGCAGATCGATGAGAAACTCATGGATGAATTAAAAAATATCAATAAGATTATTCACCCTACCGAGGTCTTGTTGCTTGTCGATGCCATGGCTGGCCAAGATGCGGTTAATGTTGCTACAACATTCAATAACGATTTAAGACTCACCGGCGTCATCATGTCAAAGATGGATGGCGACGCTAAGGGCGGAGCTGCTTTATCGATTAAATACATGTCGGGGCTTCCGATTAAATTTGCAGGTATTGGCGAAAAGGTCTCGGATTTAGACATTTTCTATCCGGACCGCATGGCCGATAGAATTCTTGGCATGGGAGACGTTGTCTCGTTGGTCGAAAAAGCAAAAGAAGCAATTGATGAGAAAACGGCCAAAAAAGAAGCTCAGAAGATGATGGATGGCAACTTCACTCTTGATGATTTGCTGCGTCAGATGAAGATGGTTCAGAAACTCGGAAGTTTAAAATCCATCGCCAAGATGATTCCTGGCATGCCAAAAATTACCGATGAGCAAACCGCTCAAGCCGAGAAAGAGATGAAGATTTTTGAATCGGTTATCAATTCCATGACTCCATACGAGAGAAAACATCCAGATTGTTTGAAATTCTCTAGAAAAAACAGGGTGGCTAAGGGATGCGGATTAACTAATGCCGAAGTCAATAGAGTCATCAGAAAATGGGAACAGTCCAAAGAAATGATGAAGCAAATGAAGCAATACCAAAAAGGCGGCAAGATGCCTGGAGGATTTGGCAAATAAAAAGAAATAAGGTCGGTTTTGCCGGCCTTATTTTATGTATTTATGCCCTTTTTCAAGGGCTTTCTTTTCCCAATCAGGGGTTTCATCACTCTCTAGTTCATCCAATAATTTCTTGTCCTGTTTTGATAACTCTATCTTCTTGAATAAGTCCGGACGATATTCCTTTGTGAGTCTCAAGGATTGCTTTCTCCTCCATTTGTCTATCGCGGCATGGTTGCCTGAGTAGAGGATATCCGGGACCTTCTCACCGTTGAAATCATAAGGTTCTGTATATTGCGGATATTCAAGTAGCGGGGTGTTGAAAGATTCGTCTTTCAATGAATCCGCCGTGATTGCCCCGTCAAGAAGTCTTATGACCGAATCAGCAACCGCCATCGATGGAATTTCTCCTCCCGTTAAGATGTAATCTCCGATTGACAGGAGTTCATCTACATAGTTGTTAACTCTTTCATCGATGCCTTCATAATGCCCGCAGACCAAGATGAGGTGATCAAGCTGTGCGTATTCTTTGGCTTTTTGTTCGTTGTAGGTTGTGCCTCTAGGAGAGAATAGAACCGCTTTTGAACCTGGCGTTCTAACCTTCGTAAGAGCGTCAACTATAGGCTGACACTTCTGGATGAGTCCGGCGCCACCACCGACCGGAGGTGTGTCGACTCTCCCGTATTTGTCCAAAGTAAAATCCCTTATTTGAACGGCTTCAACCTCGACTAATCCTTTACCGATTGCCCTAGCGATGATACTGTTGGTTTTAAATCCGTCAAACATCTCCGGAAATAATGTAAGAATGGTTATTTTCATAAAAGTCCTGGAATTACTTTGATTTTAACAATTTTTGTTTCGATATTGATATCTAAAACGAATACTTTTCTAACAAATGGAACGTAGAAAATTGTTCCATCTTCTTTTTCGACGACGATATTGGTGACGCCGGTATCTTTGACGTTTTTAACGGTCCCGAGGAACTTTTCATCTTCGTCAATGACCTTGCATCCCTTCATATCTTCGTATCTTATATAACCTTTTGGAAGTGGGGCTAGTTCCCTGTCTATTTCGATGAAGTAGTTGCGGTATAAATCAGCGTCTTCACAACATGTGATTTCTTTGAACTTGATGTGGTACTCATTGCCGCTGAATGAGGCTCTTTCCACTGTCATGTCAACTCTCTGGTTTGTTTTTTCGTTCAAAAGAGATAAGACATTACCGATTTTATATCTTTGTTTTGGAAAATCAGTCATACCGAAGACTTTGACTGTGCCGTCAAGCCCAAACGGTTTTGTTATGTGTCCAATGCGTACATATTCCATAAGGTTTTCTCCTAAAAAAACGGCGCCGAATTATTCGGCGTCGCTTCCTTCTTCCTCATTAAAGCTTTCAAACTTTAAATGGATTCTGACGTTGCTGTTATCGGCTTTTCCGATGACGCCTACGGCTTCACGGAGAGCGTTTGCAACGGCGCCTCTTTTGCCTATGAGACGTGCTGTATCATCGTCTTCTGAGACGATAAGCAACGTCACATCTCTTTCGGTGGATCCTGGCATCTCGCGAATCATGATCGATTCAGGATGCTCTACGAGCGGATCGATGAGGGCGTGGATTGTTTTCTCGTAGTCTATCATTATTTCTTTGCTGCCTTAGCTGCTGTGTACTTAGCGATGATGCCTTTGCTTGAAAGCATGGCCTTGACTGAGTCACTTGGGATAGCACCAGCGTTGAGCCACTTCAAAGCGAGCTCTTCGTTGATCTCTGCTGCTTCAACACCCTTCTTTGGATCGTATGTTCCGATCTGTTCGATGCATCCACCGTCTCTAGCGACACGGGAATCTGATGCGACGACACGATAGAATGGGTTTTTGTGACGTCCGATGCGGGTTAATCTTAATTTAACTGACATGGTTATAATCTCCTTTACCGAGGGAAATACTAAAGTAGTTATATTGACCTGTCAAGTAATTTTACTTTACAGACATATTAAAAGTCCTTTATATAGATAAAAAGTAGTTGCAAGAGATGATATGAACACTTATTATTTGTCTTGCGTTTCGTATCGAACGCTACGCAGGCTCCGCTAACAAATGGTTATGAACCTGAAGAGAAACAAACAATCCTTAGGAGGAAGTGTGAGATGAATAACAACATCATCAATGAAATCACTGCCGGTCAGATTCGTACTGACATCCCAGAATTCGGCGCAGGCGACACAGTCAAAGTTTCTGTTCGTATCGTCGAAAACAAGAAGGAGCGTATTCAGGCTTATGAAGGCGTCGTAATTCAGCGTCGTGGCCATGGCGTTAGCGAGACATTTGTCGTCCGCAAAATGTCATCTGGCATCGGAGTTGAGCGTACCTTCCCAGTCAATTCTCCAGCTATTGCTAAGGTCGAAGTCTTAAAGAAAGGCGTCGTCCGCAGAGCTAGAATTCACTATATGCGCAAACTCTCTGGCAAAGCAGCTCGTATCAAAGAGAAAAAATAAGTCAGTGAAAGATAAGGCTCCTCGTGAGCCTTTTTCTTTTGCCTTACAAGGCTAAAAGATTATAATTCCGATAGCGTATGAAATACGAAGTCGAGACACTGAAATCTTTACCAAAATTTAATGAGCAGAAGAAAACTCCTAAAAAACCGATTGGCGAGTATATCTTTCGTACCATTTTGGTTTTGCTCTTCACTGTTGTCTTATCTTTCAGCGGACAGATAATCTATGACGAGATTAGATACGCCCCTTTTGTGGTTGACGGGGAATCAATGTACCCAACACTCAACTATGACACCACAGTCATCTCTTCTAACGGTGATAAATACCAGGATGCCTCAAAATCCTGGAGCTTAGGGGATTTCTCCGATGCCTCTAAAACGTATGTGGTTGATTATTGCTACATGGACTCATCCAAGAAGGCGCTAAACAACCTTGAGAGATTTGATATTGTCGTGACATATTACAAGACGGATTACGATTTAGACTCAAAGCTCAAAGACTCCGCTGCACTCAAGGTCAAACGCATAATTGGTTTGCCGGGGGAAACTGTTAAATTTGCAGAAGATGGTTCGTTATACATAAAAAGAAAAGATGAAGCAGAATTTAATTATGTCGACCAACCGTTTTTAACTTACGAAAAAAATAAGAAATCAAGGCCTTTGGTTGATGAAACGTGGTATGAAAAAGCGATGGCTGAAACTACGAATGGACACGTCTTGATGACTGAACTTGGCGAAGACGAATATTACGTTGTTGGAGACAATAGACGCAGCAATTGCTCGAAAGATTCGCGTTCTTCATCCATCGGACCTATCAAGCAATCGTATTTAGTCGGCAAAGCAGTTACTATTGCAATGAAAGCGAAATACGTCCCAGGATCCAATCCCAAAAAGATGTATTTGACTTATAATATGCCTTGGAATTTGGAGATTTTATGAGTATCGACGGAATGCAGCAGAAAAACGTTCACTATTTCCCTGGCCACATGAAAAAAGCCTTAAATGCTCTTTTGCCTATGGTCAAGGCATCCGATTTGGTGGTTGAAGTCGTCGATGCAAGGGCTCCGATATCAACAAGAAACCCATTATTCGCGCCAATGGTTGGCAACAAACCGTTGCTTATTGTTTTGTCGAAATCCGACAAAGCGGACCTATCAGTCACGAAAAGATGGGTTGAATATTATAAAACCCTTGGGATAAGTGCAATTTCAAGCGATTTGAAGAAAGAGAAAGTGTTATCCGTCTTATCTCGCGCCGCAGAGCCTTTATGCCGTGCAAAAAGGGAAAAAGAGGCCAAAATCGGAATGAAGAGACAACCTCTTAGGCTTTTGATCGTGGGCATACCTAACGTTGGCAAATCCACATTGATAAATAACTTGGCCGGCAGGGCTGTTGCCAAAGCTGGAAATAGGCCTGGTGTCACCAGAGCTGAACAATGGATCAAGATCTCAAACGATTTCGTTTTGCTTGATACCCCAGGAATCCTTCCTATGCATTATGAGGATAAAAACCAAGCAATTTCCCTTGCAATGCTTGGATCTATCAGAGAAGAAATCCTTCCAAATCACCAACTATATGAAAAATTATATGAGTTTTTGGGTGATAATTATCCATCAGCCATGGCAAAACGCTACGGAATTGAAGATATCAAAGCAATTCCCCAGGATGTTGTTTTGGGAATTGTTGCCAAAAAGTGCGGTCTTCTTTTAAGCGGTGGCGAACCCGATGAAGAGAAAGCAACGCTTAGGGTTCTTAAAGATTTCCAAAATTCGGATTTGGGAAACGTTTCTTTAGAGAGGCCGGAATAATGTTAAACAAGGAAAAAGAATATTATTCAGAAGACGTTCATTATATTGCGGGCGTTGATGAGGCTGGCCGAGGCCCTTTAGCTGGACCGGTTGTGGCTGCCGCGGTTATCCTGCCTCCAGAATTTGAATCAGATGAAATAAACGACTCAAAGCAGCTCACGGAGAAGAAAAGAGAAAAACTCTATGACGTTATCTTGGAGAACGCCTTGGCCTATGCAATTGTTTTTGCCGATGCGGATGAAATAGATGCTGGAGATATTTATAAAGTCACAAGACGTTGCATGATCAAATGCCTTGAGAAGATATACGGCAAATACGATTTGGTAATAACCGATGCGATGCCAATACCCAACTTTCCGGTTAAAGTAATTCCTATGATTAAAGGTGACGCCCAATGCCTTAATGTGGCTGCCGCTTCAATCCTCGCTAAGGTTACAAGAGATCGCTACATGAGGGAATTAGATAAGAAATATCCTGAATACGGTTTTGCCAAACACAAGGGTTATGGAACTAAGGCTCATCTTGAAGCGTTGGCCAAATTTGGCCCTATCGAACACATCCATAGAAAGACGTTTGGACCGGTAAAAGCGTGTTTTATGGTACAAGAAACGCTTTTTTAGGGAAAAAATTGAAAAAAGTCGTCTATTAATTAGTGGAGGGCTTTTTTAAAATGACAAAAAAAGACGCACTAATTTATATCTCCATGATTAACGGTGGAGACTTCAACAAAATCATGAAACACATTCACGATAATGTGAGGATTGATCCCAATGAGGCGGAGAGAGTCGCCTCATCGCTGAAATGTCAGACAGTCACAATACTCGATGACAATTATCCGGAGCAAATGAAACACATGTACGCCCCGCCTATAGTCCTTTATTACTATGGGAATTTGGAGCTGACCAAACACTATCGAAAGACATACGCCTATGTTGGTTCACGGGAACCCAACGATTATTCAAAAGAGATGGCAAAGAAAATTGCCAAGGAATCAGCGGAACTTGGACTAATCTTAGTTAACGGCATGGCTAGAGGAATCGATTCCGAGGCTTTAAGAGGGGCTTTAGAAGCAAACGGGAAATGCATCGCTATTTTAGGGCGCGGGATTGACGAACCATATCCTTTATCTAATAAAGATATATACGAGAAACTCAAATTCGATGGGCTCATCATGAGCGAATATCCTCCGGGAATTGATCCGTCGCCTGATAAATTCCCGGATAGAAATAGGATAGTTGTTGGATTGAGCAAGGGTGTGGTTATAGGGGCCTCAACCGTAAAAAGCGGAACTATGATCACCGCAAGACTTGCAACTGAGAATTATCGCGAAGTTGGCGCGGTCCCTTACCGTATTACCGACGACAACGCTTGTAACTCGCTTATCAAAAGTGGCGCATTCTTAATCGAAAGTGGTTCCGATGTCCTTGAAATGATAGGTGGCGAACCTAAAGAAAAAAATATTTGCTGACCCTATAAATGATTTCTTTTATTTATATTAGATAAATGGGGAAAACACGTTCTTTACAAGTGAGAAAAACTCCCTAAACTACATAACCGAAAAGTGAGTTTCCAGATGAAATTAATTATTGTTGAGTCTCCAAAAAAATGTGACACCATCGGTCGCTACTTAGGCAAAGACTATAAAGTTATGGCCTCCCAAGGTCACATTCGTGATCTCTCAAAGAAAGGCAAGGGCGGTTTCGGCATCGATATCGAAAACGATTTCCAACCGGATTTTCTTGTTGATAAGAAAAAAGCATGGCTTGTTGACGAGCTGAAAAGAACCGCTTCCAAAGCGGATGAAGTTATTCTTGCAACCGACCCTGATAGAGAAGGGGAGGCTATTTCTTGGCACCTTGCCGAAGTTCTAGGGTTGAATGTCGAGGAAACAAAGAGACTTCAGTTCCATGAAATCACTAAGCCTGCAATCGAAGAGGCTATTAAAAATCCAGGACATATCAACATGAATCTCGTTAATTCACAGGAAACGAGAAGAATGCTAGATAGAATCCTTGGATTCAAATTATCGAACCTGCTTCAAAGAAAGATGACGCTTAAGTCTGCCGGACGTGTTCAGTCCGCAACTTTAAAACTCATATGTGACAACGATGAAGAAATCGCAAAATTCGTTCCAGAGGAATATTGGACCATCGATATAACCCTCGATATTGGCGGTAAGAGCGTTAAAGCATCTCTAGATAAAATCGATGGCAAAGAGGCTAAGATCCATAATCAGGATGAGGCTAAAGCAATTCTTGCAAGAATCCCGTCCTCTCTCCCTGTTAAATCTTTGGAAACGGTTAAGAAGAAAGTGCCTTCTAAACTTCCTTTCACCACATCTACAATGCAGCAGGAAGCTTTTGCAAAATTTCATTTCTCGACCAAGAAGACGCAGGATCTTGCTCAGTCTTTATATGAGGGACTTGATGTCAACGGAGAGCATGTCGGTCTTATCACTTACATGAGAACCGACTCTGTTCGTTTGAGCGACGACTTCTATTACAAACACGCTAAACCATTCATCGAGAGAAACTTTGGCGAAGAATATGTTGGATACATAAAATCCGGAAAAAAGAAGGAAAGAATCCAGGATGCTCACGAAGCTATTAGGCCTACGGGCACATCCCGCACTCCTGAAATCGTTGCGAAATTCGTCTCAAGTGACGAAGCTAAGCTTTATAGACTTATCTATAATCGTGCTTTAGCATCGGTTATGAGCGATAAGATTGAAGAAGTTACAACCGCCTTATTCGAGGCTAACGGATTAACCTTTAAAGCAACCGGCAATAAAACATTGTTCAAGGGATATGAGGCAATCTATGGTGAATTCGATGACGATGACACAAAATTGTTGCCTGCAATTGACCAGAATCGCGTTTATTCCATCAAGAGCAATGACCCTCAGCAGAAATACACGAAAGCCCCTGCAAGGTTCACTGAAGCGAAAGTTGTTAAGACAATGGAAGAGGTTGGCATAGGAAGACCATCAACTTACGCCGCAACAATCCAAAGGCTAAAAGAAGTTGGTTACATTTCAATTAAAGGCGGTGTGGTTACACCTACTGAAGACGGGAAAAGAGTTACCTTTGTCTTAAATAAATATTTCCCAGAACTCATCTCCACCGAATACACTTCCAACATGGAGCAACAATTGGACCAGATATCTGAAGGCGAAATGTCCAGAAAAGAGGCCATGACCGAATTCTATTATCCCTTCATCGAAAAATTCGATTCCGTTCAGTCCTATATGTGGAAAGATCACGAAAAGGAAACGGGAGAAATGTGCCCAGTCTGTGGTAGCCCTCTTGTCATTAAGAAGGGCAGATACGGTGAATTCGTCGCCTGCTCACGTTATCCAGAATGCAACTTCAAGCCTAAAAAACCGGTTGTTGAACCAGAACAGACCGGCGAATTATGCCCACAATGCGGAAAACCTTTAGTCATCAGGAAGAATTCTAAAGGCGATAAGTTCGTCGCCTGCAGCGGTTACCCATCCTGCAGATACATTCAGGGAAACGAGAACAAGGCTCAAAAAGAGGCGATTACTTACACTGAAGCCGATTATCTTAGACCTTGTCCAGATTGCAAGACTGGTCACCTAGTTTATAAAATGGGCCCAAGAGCAAAATATATTGGATGCACAAACTACCCGAAGTGCCGTCACATCGAGTGGATAAACAAAGTGGAGAGGAAGGGACGCCGTGGAAAAAAGTAAACGAATCAATATCGTTGGGGCTGGCTTAGCCGGAAGCGAGGCGGCCTTTTTCCTTTTAAAAAAAGGATATGAAGTCCACCTCTATGAGAGACGCCCCAAATACAACGATCATGCACACGAGACTGCTCTATTCGGGGAACTCGTTTGTTCCAATTCTTTAAAGAGTTTTAAACTGGATAACGCTTGTGGACTTCTTAAGGAAGAGATGAGAAAAATGGGTTCTATTATGATGGCATCCGCCGATGTTTCATCCGTTCCTGCTGGGGCAGCCTTATCCGTAGATAGAGAACTTTTTGCCTCAAATATCACCACAAAAATCAAATCTTTTCCAAATTTGGTTTTACACGAAGAAGAAGTTAAGGATTTGAGCGATGACCCTACAATTATCGCAACCGGACCTTTGACCGATGGCAAACTTATGGAAACTTTGCTTTCCGTAATGGGCGAGAAGAGCCTCTCGTTTTTTGATGCGAGCGCACCGATCATAAAGAAAGACTCCATCGACTTTACAAAGGCTTACTACAAATCGAGATTTGACCAAGATGACGCTGCGTATATCAACTGTCCATTCAGCCGAATTGAATACGAGACATTCGTGAAAGAATTAGTGGGGGCCGAAAAAGCGATGCTCCACGAGTTCGACACGCACTATTTTGAATCGTGTTTACCGGTGGAGGTTATTGCCTCTCGCGGTATTGAGACATTGAGGCACGGTCCTTTGAAGCCTTTTGGACTTGGTACCGATGAACACCCAAAACCTTACGCCGTTGTTCAACTTAGACAAGATACTAAACTCGGTGATTGTTTTAATTTGGTTGGATTCCAGACTAATTTGACCTATCCTGAGCAAAAACGTGTTTTCCATATGATTCCAGGATTAGAGAATGCCGTATTTGTCCGTTATGGATTGATGCATAGAAACTCCTATATCAATTCGCCTCTCGTCCTGAATGAGGATTTGTCTCTAAAAGCGAAACCGAATATCTATATCGCCGGTCAGTTAAGCGGTGTTGAAGGTTATGTTGAAAGCGCGGCTATGGGGATACTTGCTGCTATCAATATCTCAAGAAAACTCGAGGGAAAACCGTTTATCGAGGTGCCAAAGACGACGATTCTTGGTGCCTTAACCGACTATATCCTTCATGCAACCGGCGGACATTTTCAGCCTATGAACGCCAATTGGGCTCTTATCCCAGGAGCAAGAAAAGAAAATAGAGAAGACTCTATAAAAACCAGTCTAGATTCGATAAACTCTTATTGGTTAAGAGTGAATGATTAGAGAAGAAAAAGAATATCTAGACCATCTGTCTCAGGTTAAAAATTATTCATCGCATACAGTCGAATCCTACAAAAGGGACATCGATAAATTTTTGTCATACATCAATAAAGAAGACATTTTATACGATCAAGTCGAAAAGGACATAATCAGAAACTATCTGAGTGAAGAGGTGCTTGGCGGCATATCTTCAAGAAGCAACCAAAGAAGAATGTCTGCTCTAAGGGGCTTTTATGCCTTCATGCTCGAACGAGGCTATGTTAAGTCCAATCCATTTGTGTTTGTCCACACTTCGGTAAAAGAGAAAAGACTGCCAAGAACATTGACCGATGAACAAGTTACAGCGTTACTGGAAGAGAACAAAAAAAGAACGGATTTCCTAAAAGATAGGGATCAAGCGATTTTGGAGTTGCTTTACGCTTCTGGAATTCGTGCTTCCGAACTCGTTGGGCTTAAGGCAAGAGACATAAATCTCCGAAATAGAACGCTCACTGTAATTGGCAAAGGCGATAAACAAAGATATTCCCCGTTCACCAAAGAATGCGCGGAATCTTTAACCATCTATCAGAAGAAAATTCGCCCTATTTTGTATGCTAAGCACAATAGTGTGCGTGATGCTGATTCTTTTTTCCTAAACGCAAAAGGCGAGAATCTAACGGTTCGCGGACTGGAATTCATCCTTAATCAAATCGAAGAGAAAACCGGATATTATTTTGGTCTTCATCCACATATTTTGAGACACTCATACGCGACTAATTTGCTCGAAAAGGGTGGCGATTTGCGAGTAATTCAAGAGTTATTGGGACACGAATCCATAAACACAACCCAGGTTTACACTCATGTTTCCACAAAGAAGATGAAGAAACAATACGAGGAGTTTTTCCCGAGGACCAAAAAGAACAAGGGAGAATAGGGTGATCATCTTAATGATAACCCCTTTTTATTTTTTGCTTTGTAGATTGAACCTATACTGGTATAATCACCATCGGCTCTCTTAGAGAGACCAAATACACACCTCGTGAATTCAGCGCCACGTTCCCTGATGGACGAAGAAGTTTAAAAATCGTCAGGGCGGTCAGTTGTTCGAAACGAGGGAGGCAGAAACAAATGGAGGTCACAAAAATGAGTGACGAATTAAAGGAAACAGTTGTCGAAGAGACAACGCCAGCAGCCGAGGTTACAATGGCTGATGTCGTGAGAGATCCAAATGCTCCTATCATGACAATGAAGAAACTTCTCAAAGCAGGAGTTCACTTCGGACACCAGACACGCAGATGGAACCCAAAGATGGGCAGATACATCTATGGTGCAAGAAATGGCATTTATCTTATTGATTTAGCTAAGACAGTCGACCAAGTCAACGCAGCATATGCAAAATTAAAAGAAATCGTTGACAACGGCGGCAAAGTCTTATTCGTTGGCACAAAGCCATCATCACAGCAGATCGTTATCGATGAAGCAACACGCTCAGGTTCGTTCTACATCGCTAACAGATGGTTAGGCGGAACATTAACAAACTTCCGTACAATCATGGGAAGAATCAAACACCTTAAGGATCTTGAGGCTATGGAAGCTGATGGAACATTTGACACCCTTCCAAAGAAAGAAGTCGCCGTCATGAAGAAGGAAATGGAGAAACTCTCCAAAAACCTTGGCGGTATCAAAGAAATGAGAAGACTTCCACAAGCAATCGTTGTCACAGACCCAACCGTTGAGCACAACGCAGTCACAGAAGCAAAGAAACTCAACATCCCAGTCTTCGGCATCTGCGATACTAACGATGACCCAGATACAGTGGATTTCGCAATCCCTTCAAACAACGACGCTTCAGCATCAGTCAAACTCTTAGTTTCAGTCTTAGCTGACGCCATCATCGAATCAAAGGGCGGCATCACAGCAGTCGCTTATGTTAAAGACGAAGGCGAAGAGGCAACAATGAAGGATGCAGTTAAAGCTGCTGATATCGCAAATGAACAGCGCAGAGCCGCAATCCGCGCTCAGCGTGCCGAAAGAGAAGCTCGTAATGCTAAGATCCAGGAAGAGAGAAGAGCAAGATGGGCTGCAAAGAAAGCTGCAGAAGCTCCTAAAGCAGAAGAAGCTGCTCCAGCTGCAGAAGGAGAAGCAAAATAATGGCTGACCAGAATACAATCGCTTTAATCAAATCCCTTCGTGAAAGAACCGGTGCAGGCATGATGGACTGCAAGAAGGCTCTCGAAGAGAATGGAATGGACGTTGAGAAAGCTATCGATTATCTCCGTGAAAAAGGAATCGCAAAAGCTGCAAAGCGTGCTGATAGAACAGCAGCTGAAGGCTTAACAAAAGTCAAAGTCTGCGACAAATGTGGAAAAGTCGGCATGGTTGAAGTCAACTGTGAAACAGACTTCGTCGCACGTTCAGACAAATTCATCGAATTAACAGACGGATGCTTAAAATTCGTTATGCAGAACGAACCAGCAACCCTTGAAGAAGCAGTTGCAGGAACCGCACAGTTATTCAATGACGCATCTGTTGCTCTTGGCGAAAAACTCGCATTCAAGAGATTCTCAGTCACAATGCCAGCAGAAGGACAGGGCGTTGGAGCTTACATCCACATGGGTGGAAAGATCTCAACTTATGTCGTTCTCGAAAAGGCTGACGCTGAACTCGCTAACGGTTTAGCAATGCACATTGCTGCCAACAATCCAACTTACATCACTCTTGCAGATGTCCCTGCCGATATCCGCGACAGAGAGCAGAGCATTGCTTTAGCAGAAATCGCTGCTGATCCAAAACTCGCTTCAAAACCAGATATGGCAAAAGCTAAGATTGCTCAGGGCAAAGTCGACAAGAGATTAAGCGAATCCTGCCTCTTATTCCAGGCATACCTCATGGATGGTTCAAAGACCATTGCTCAGGTTCTTGAAGAGAAGCATAACAAAGTTGTCTCATTCGTCCGCTATCAGGTTGGCGAAGGCGCCGAAAAAGCTGCTTAATAACTTTTAAATTAAAACGCACACTAACCTGTGCGTTTTTTTATGTATAATATATGCACTATGAAACCATTATATAAATCAGTTATCATCAAAGTCTCTGGTGAATCCTTGCAGGATACCAAAGACAAGTCTTGCTATGACAAGGCTAAGCTTGATGCAGTTGCAAAAGCTGTAAAAGAAGCTGCTGCATTAGGCGTCCACGTCGCTGTGGTCGTTGGTGCCGGAAACATCTGGAGAGGAAGACTTGCCGCTAAAGTTGGAATCGATCAGTCAACCGGCGATTACATGGGAATGCTTGGCACAATCATGAACGCCCTTGCCTTGCAATCAGCATTCGAAGAAATTGGATTAGACACAAGAGTCATGTCCGCTATCAATGTACCTCAGGTTTGCGAACCATATATAAAGCGTAAAGCGGTGCATCATCTCGAAAACGGAAGAGTTGTAATCTTTGCCGGAGGAACTGGCTCGCCGTTCTTTACAACCGATTCATGTGCAACATTAAGAGCGTTAGATATCGGAAGCGAGGCGATTCTCATGGGAAAGAACGGGGTTGAAGGCGTACTCGATTCCGATCCAAGAGTCAATCCAGATGCTAAATTAATCGAAAAACTCACTTATCAAGAAGTGATTGAGAAGAAACTTGGCGTCATGGATTTAACGGCCGTAGCCATGCTTAGCAATACCGATATCAAGATTCACGTATTCAACATGAGCGATCCTGAAAGCGTCGTCAAAGTGCTGAAAGGCGAAAAAATCGGAAGCGTAATTTCAAAGGAGTAAATAAAATGGATGATTTAGTTATTGAAGCAAAAGACAATATGGAGAAGAGCATTGAAGCTCTCAAGAACAATTTCTCTAAGCTCAGAAGCGGTAGGGCAAATCCTGCCATGTTAAGAGGCATTCAATGTGATTATTACGGAGACAAGATGGATATTGCGTCCTTAAGCTCTATCAATATGCCTGAGCCACGTCAACTTGTCGTTAAACCATATTCAAGGGAAGATTTAAAAACCATCGCAGCCGCGATTTCCGCTGCAAATCTTGGAATTAATCCGCAAGTAGAAGCTGATTGCATCCGCCTTGTCATTCCGCCTCTGACCGAAGATGTGAGACGTGATATCGCAAAACAAGCTAAAGGTCTTGCAGAAGAAACCAAAGTCGCAATCAGAAACATCAGACGCGATTATCTGAGCTTAATCAAGGATGATGACACCATGTCAGATGATTATAAGAAGAGGGTTGAGGAGGACATCCAAAAGGTTGTTGATGCCTCAAACAAAACCGTTGACGAAACTCTTGCCGCTAAACAGAAAGAGATAATGACAATCTGATTAAATTCTAAAAACATACATAAAAGGGCTCTATAAACCTATCCGGTTTCAAAATGGCCCTTTTTTCTCTTCCGTTTGTAGAATTGAAACGGTTTTTCACAATATACTTCTTTAAAAGATTTCTTTTTATTATAGAATAGACTCCATGAAAAAAGTTGAAATTCCTGAAATCCAAATAAATCAAGTGGATGATAAATTCAAAGTCTCGCTAAAGAGCAGAATCATTGTCGCTTTGGTGTTGATTGCAATTATGCTTCCATGCGCAGTTTTTGGTAATTGGCCTTATTTCATTGCGATCAGCGCTGCTGCCATGATTTCGATTTGGGAAGTGTGCGCTTCCACCGGCAAGAAATATGGATGGTGGGTAATTGTTGCAACCTACATCATAACGTGCTGCTATATCTATTGGCCGATGTTCAAGGAGATATTCGGTCTTGAGACTGGTGGATCGATTATATCCATGTCCCAATTTTTCGAAAGCGAGTATTTCAATACAATCGAAATTTCAACTTTAGGGGTTGCGGGTTCTTTATTTGCATACTTCGCCATCGCGATCTTTGACAAGAATTTCTCTTGGTCTGACGTCGCTCATTTTTCGGCGTTCACTTTATTGGTTGGGCTTGGCATTCAATCCCTATTCTATTTAAGATATTCGCCGTTCTCGTATTTCACAAACGCTGAGATTTGCACTGATACTTGCATGAATCCCGATATAGTTAGCACCCCATTATTTAAGTACCTCATCTCATTCTTGTTCACGATGTTTGCCTTGGTTGGGGCATGCCTTAATGACACTTTCGCTTATTTTGGAGGCGTATTCTTCGGCAAGCATAAGCTCAACGAGAGAATCTCCCCAAAGAAGACTTGGGAAGGGTTTATAATTGGTATTGTTCTAACGGCAATCGTTATGTCCGCAATCGGATTAACCCTTGCTGCAACTGGTTATCCAATTCTTCCGTTCTTGAACCTAAAGAACTGGTATTGGATTGTCATCCTATCTATCCTCATCCCTCTCATTGGCGATTTGGGAGACCTATCTCTTTCCTTAATTAAGAGGCATTGCGGAATTAAGGATTATGGAAATATTCTTAAAGGGCATGGTGGCATCCTTGATAGAGGAGATTCAATTATCTTTGTCGCTATTATCTGTGCAATCCTTGTCAAATGCATAGTTGGATTCCATCTTTATATTTAATATGCGAAAAATATTACTTTTAGGTGCCTCCGGAAACATTGGCTCTCAGTCGTTGGACATTTTTAGAAACGATAGAGAATCCTTTTTACTCGTTGGTTTTACAGTTGGTCATCAAATTGATAAAATTCCTGCAATTCTTAATGATTTTCCATCGGTTCGCGCTGTATATTCCATTGAGAAAACGCCATTTGAAGGAAATTATCCAAATGTCCATTTCTATCATGGCGAGCATGGCCTAGAGGAAATTATTAAAGACAGTGATTGCGATATGGTTGAGAATGCCCTAGTTGGTTTCTCTGGCTTAGTGCCATCAATCACGGCTTTGAAGTGTAACAAGATTCTTGCTTTGTCCAATAAAGAATCCCTAGTTGTAGGTGGGGAAATCATCAATAACTTGCTTGCCGACGGATGCGGATCTTTATTGCCCATAGATTCTGAGCATGTAGCTTTGGCTAAATGTTTATCCAAGGTCGACGTGGATGATGTTGAAGAAATGATCATTACCGGCAGTGGAGGTTCCTTTAGGAATCTAACGAGGGATCAACTCGAAAATGTAAGTGTTGCCCAAGCCTTAAATCACCCGACTTGGAGCATGGGCGCTAAGATTACAATTGACTCAGCCACAATGATGAATAAAGGATTCGAGGTTATCGAAGCTCATTATTTATATAATTGGCCTATCGATAATATTCGCGTTGTTCTCCATCAAGAATCATGCGTTCACTCCGCCCTTAAACTAAAGAACGGAAAGTATATCGCCGATGTTTGTAAGCCAGATATGCACGGGCCAATTTCCTATGCACTGTATGAAAGAAAAGCGTTCACGGAAACCGTTGTCGGCGATAGCCTTGAATCGTTTGGGCCATACCATTTCAAAGAATTCGATAACGCTCGATATCCAGCCGTTTCCATTTGTGTAAATGCCCTTAAAGAGGGAGGCATCAAACCTGCCATTTTGAATGGCGCAAATGAGGAGGCTGTTAATCTATTCCTAAAAGAAAAGATTAAATTTACCGATATAGAAAAACTTGTAACGTTGGCATTAGCAAATTTTGCTAATATAATTGAACCTACGCTTGATCAAATTCTTATAGCGGATAAAGAAGCTAGAGAGTTTGTTAGGTCGTATGCAGGAAAATAATGAACACTTTTATCACAATTCTAGTTTTGATCGTAATGCTTGGAATTTTAATTTCCACGCACGAACTTGGCCATTTGCTCGTTGCCAAGGCTTTTAATGTTTATTGTTTGGAATATTCAATTGGATTCGGTCCAAAGCTTTTCTCGTGGAAAACAAAGAAAGGTGAGACTACCTACTCCCTTAGAGCCTTTCCTCTTGGCGGATACGTTTCGATGTACCAAGAAGGCGTTGAGCTGCCTGAAGGGGTTGTCATCCCGGAGGAAAGATGTCTCGAACACAAAAAAGCCTGGCAGAAATCCCTTGTTATGTTGGCGGGGATCACGGTTAATTTTTTAACCTGCGTTTTATTTACATTCATTTATACGATTGGATTCCCGACATATTACCAATCTGAGGCCATCTACACCGGATATACAAATGAAACCGGGACTTCTAACATTATCGCTTATGGCTTGTGGGCCGATGGACAAATCGGTGACAAGGACATCAGTTCTGCCAATGAAATTCTGTATATTCCTGAAATTGCAACCGATTCAAACAATAATCAAATCGGTTTCGTTTTAGATTCGAACGCTACAGTTACAAGAAACGGCGAATCTACAACCGTTGTGGCCGTATATCTTTATCAAAATCTCAAGAAAAACGACCTTTTATCCTGCACGACTTTCTATTACGCAAAAGAGAATTACACTCCAACTGAGATTGAATCTAAAATGGGTATCATCAATAAGGCTGATACTGATAAAGGGGTCTTTAACATTAGGAACGATGACGTTTTGAATATGAATCTTATGTTCTTTGACATCGAATCAAAAGACGCTAGACCAGAATACAAAGACGTTAGAAACACTTACGAGTACACAACTAAGGCGGTTGCAAATGGCGATAATATTTCTTGGGAGAAAGACACGTTGAGTTTAACCGCCCTCAAATATTGGGCCCCACTTGGGGAACGCATCAAAGACGGATTCTCAATGCTTGGCAATTATTTTGTTTCAATTGGGCAAGGCTTAAAATCCATCTTCACCTTCAATTTCTCACAGATTGGATCAGTTGTTGCAATGGGCAGCGTTTTATCGCAATCCAGCGCAGCGGTTGGCTGGGGCAGAACGTTCTTCGTATATGGCGGATTCCTCGGGCTAAACCTTGCAATTCTCAATCTTTTGCCATTCCCAGGACTTGATGGCTGGCAGTTATTGGTGGTCATAGTCGAGAAGATTCGCGGAAAGAAGATTCCTGACAAAGTCAAAGGAATCGTCTCTATGGTTGGCATTGGCATTCTTCTTGTTTTTGGCGTTGCCATCATCATCAAAGACATTGTTGGTTTAATTATATGAACGAGAAGATGGAACGTTTCTTAAAATCCATTGGGATCAGCGAAGTGGATTTCTACTCTGATCTTTCTTTTGAAATGGCTGCTTGGGATTCTCCAGCCCATAAGGTTTTTTATATGACCATCAGAAAGAACAACCCTTGGGATCCGGAACTACTCGAGGATTTTAAAAACGCTTTGTCTCTTATCAGCTACAAATACGAATTAAGATTCACATATGCAAACGAGCCGACGTTCAGAGATACAAAGAAACTTTTTGAATCTTGGTATTTCGCAAATTACTTCAAACCTCTTGATGTGTTTTTTAAAGAAGAGAGCGGCAATGAGATAATCGTTGGCACAAGCGATAATATCAGCAAGGCCGAATTTGAGGGAATCGTTGCAGAATTCCAATCTTATTTGAATTGGCTTTTTTATCCGTGGACCGTTAAAGCGGATATTGAATTAAAACCAGAACTAAATCTCCCTAAATCGAATGTCATTGAAGAACTGACTCCAATTGAGGAACCGACCCCAATGGCGGAAGAAGCGCGCGACGATCAAGAGCCATCTAATGAGGAAGAAATAGAGGAAGTCGATAGAGGAGAGGATCCATTTGACAATATACTTCAGGAAGCAGAAGAAAGAAGAAAACAAGAGCTCCTTGAGGCGGAACAGAGATTCATGAAAGAGGAAGAGGCCGCCGCAAGAGAAAATGCTAGACGCGGCAATAGCGCTATCTTCAGAAAAGGTAATTACGAGCATTACGACGATATCAACATGATTTTCCAAATCAGCGGCGGCAATGTCGAATTTGAAGGCGTCATGTTTGATCTAGATTTCCGCGCTGGGAAAAGCGGCAAATTATATGGCCGTTTTGGCATCGGTGACGCTCGTAGTGCAATCTATGTTCGTTTTAGCGAATCAAGAAACGGTTTATCCGCTGAAAGAATCGCCCAACTTGCCAATGGCAAAACTTATAAAATCAGAGGATCGTTTGAACTCGATCAAAGAAGTGGCGAGAAACAAGTATACCTCCATTATATTGACGATTTGCCGTCAAAACCGCTTCGTGAGGACCCTGAAGAAGAAAAACGTGTAGAGTTACATCTTCACACCAAAATGTCCGCCATGGATGCCCCTGGAGATATTGCCGACTACGGTGCAGTTGCTAAAAACATGGGCATGAAGGCCTTAGCCGTTACAGACCATGGTGTCATCCAAGGTTTCCCTAAGGCAGAAGAAATGTCTAAGAAGACAGGATTAAAGGTCTTATATGGCTGTGAGTTCTACATGTTTGACAATCCAAAACTTGCCTGGAACCCGGTCGATACTAAATTAACAAAAGGCAAATATTGCGTATTCGACTTCGAAACAACGGGTTTATCCTGCCGTTATGATCATGTCACGGAATTCGGCGGTGTCATTGTTGAAAACGGCATGATAACCGATAGATTAGATCTTTTAGTCGACCCAGGCATTCACATCCCTGAAATTATCACTGCGAAGACACATATCACCGATGATATGGTTAAAGGCCAGCCCTCTGAGATTCAAGCGGCTCATATCATCAAGGATTTCATCAAAGATTATATTTTAGTCTCTCATAACGCATCCTTCGATATAGGATTCATGAACAAAATCAATGAGTTGGCAGGGCTTCCGAAAGTCCCTAATCCTGTCATTGATACTTTGGCAATTTCTCGTTTCTTGTTCCCTGACGCTCGCGCTCATAGATTGGGGAACTTATCTAAGAACTTAGGGCTTGATATATATGACGACGAACAGGCGCACCGTGCTGATTACGACGCGGAAACCCTTAACTCTGTCTGGCAGGTAATTATCACGAGAATGACCGAAAATAACCCTGATTTGACGCAAAAAGACTTATCCACGATGGTTTCTCATAACCACAATTATTTCCGTCATTTACGTTCAAGCCATATCGTTGCTCTTGCCAAAAACGCTGAAGGCCTTAAGGCCTTATATAGATTAGTTTCGAAATCGCATACCGATTATCTTGCTGTATCTGATGTTCCAAAAATTCCAAGATTCGAACTTGTCGCAGAACGCGAGAATCTTCTTTTTGGCTCCGCTTGCCAAAACGGAGAAATTTGGGAGATTGCAACTAGAGGTTCTCGTGAAGACCTCATGAATGCAGTCACGTTCTATGATTATGTCGAGGTTCAGCCTCCTGGCAACTACAAGAATTTGGTTGATAGAAAGGTCTTCGACGAAGAAGGCGTCATCAACGGTATTTTGGATATCATCCACGCTTGCGATGAGAAAGGCGTTAGGGTATGCGCAACAGGCGACTGCCACTATGTAAATCCTGAAGACAAAATTCTCAGGGATATTTTCATTAACGCCAAAGGCTTGGGCGGCAAGCTGCATCCTCTTAAGATGAGAGTTAAAGACGGAAGCATTCCGCCTGAAGCTCCTGACCAATATTTCATGTCCACTCGCGAGATGATAGACGCGTTTACTCCAATCCTGCCTATCGAGAAAGTTAGAGAGATTGTCATTACCAACACAAATTATATTGCCGATCAAATTGGTACCTTCCCAATTCTTAAAGATAGACTTTATGGTCCACAGGCAAACTTGCCGGATTCAGATGTTAAAATACGTGAGATTTGCTATGGAAATTTATATAAAAAGTATGGTCCAAATCCAGATCCAGAAATTAAGGCACGTCTCGATAAAGAGCTAGAAGGTATTATCGGCAACGGTTACGCAGTCACTTATTACATCGCCCATTTAATCATTAAGAAAGCCAACGATGATGGTTATTTCGTTGGTTCTAGAGGTTCCGTCGGCTCTTCTTTTGCCGCGACTATGGGCGGAATTACGGAGGTTAACCCATTAAGGCCTCACTATATCTGCAACAAGTGCAAACACTTTGAATGGAATGAAGACCCACAATATAAATCCGGTTTCGACCTTCCTGAGAAACGTTGTCCAGAATGCGGCGAAATAATGGAAGCGAATGGACAAAATATTCCATTCGAAACATTCTTGGGATTCCACGCTGAAAAGGTCCCTGATATCGATCTTAACTTCCCTCCGGACTATCAGTCTAGAGCACACGCTTATGCACGTTACCTCCTTTCAACAAAAGAAGAGAACGAAAAGATAGCTAAAGGCGAATCTATCCCTAATCCGCACGTTATTCGTGCAGGCACCATTTCCTGCGCCGAATCAAAGAACGTTTATGGTTTTGCAAAGAAATATTTCGAAGAAGTGAAACATATCCCTCCGGAGTTACAGAATAGAGCGTTGGTTTCTTATATTTCCTCGCGTGCAACCGGTGTCAAGAGAACTACTGGCCAGCATCCAGGAGGAATCGTTGTCATTCCTGCTAACATGGACATCTTCGACTTTACCCCATTCCAGCATCCGGCTGATGATCTTGAGGCGGATTGGCTGACAACCCATTACGAATTCGCGTCCATGCACGACTGCCTACTCAAGCTTGATATGCTTGGTCACGTCGACCCTATGGCATTGCGTGAGATGATTCTGAAATGCAACATGAAGATTGCCGACATCCCTTTCACAGATAAGAAAGTTCTTTCCTTATTCTCCTCGGCAGAGGCGCTGGGATTAAAGACGAATCCTCTTAAGTTTGAAACGGGCGCAATGTGTTTGCCTGAATTCGGCACATCTTTCGTCCAAGGATTGATTACGGAGGTTAGGCCAAAGAAGTTTAATGACTTGCTTGTTGTTTCTGGTTTATCACATGGTACTAACGTTTGGAACAACAACGCTGAAGATTATTTCCTCGACAAAACCGCCACGATTGATGAAGTTATCGGATGTCGTGATGATATTATGACTTATTTGATTTCTAAAGGGGTCGATTCAGGAAAAGCCTTCAAATTCATGGAATATGTCCGTAAAAATAAAGCGGGCAAACCGTTGAAAGATGAGGATGTTGCTATGCTTCAGGCCGCAAACATTCCTGAATGGTATATTGAATCCTGCCGTAAGATCAGATACTTATTCCCTCGCGCTCACGCTACAGCGTATGTCATCGGAAGCTGCCGTGTGGGATGGTTTAAAGTATATAAACCATTAGTTTTCTATGCCGTATTCTTCACGACTCGTATCGATAAATTCGACATCAAAATCATGACAAGCGGACTTAATGCTATCGTCAATGAGATTCAACGTTTGCGCAGCATTCAAAACACGCCCGAATTCAAAGATACCGATAAGGAGGTCATGAAAGGCTTGCTTGCCGCAGCTGAGATGGTTGACAGGGGTTACAACATAAAAATGATTGACCTTTATCGATCAGAAGCGAAAAATTGGGTAGTCGATGATAAGGATAACGCGATCATCGCGCCGTTCTCGGTCATCTCTGGCTTAGGCGAATCGGCGGCTGATACCGTTGTTGAGGCCCGTAAGGATGGAGAATTTATCTCCAAAGAAGATTTGTCTGAGAGAACCAAATTGACTGACACCGACATTAAGACGCTGACTGAGCTTGGCGTACTTGATGGAATGAGCGATTCCAACCAGTTATCGCTATTTGACTTTATGTAAAAGATGGCCGATAATATCGGCCTTAGAACGGGACATAGCACAGCTTGGTAGTGCGCTTGCTTCGGGAGCAAGAGGTCGCGGGTTCGAATCCCGCTGTTCCGACCATATAGAAAGCATAGGTTTGATACAAAGAAAATACGTATCAAGCCTTTTTTCTTTGTTAAATAGGCATATTTTGCCTATATTTGGCATCATAGTATTAATCAGAGGACTTTTGGTACAAATTTCATGAGCCTTTTTTTGAAGAAATTAAGAAAATCTACAATTCGATGTTCCCAAAAAATTTGGACACACGATACTTCAGTATATATGATGTGACCGGAAATGAATTTTTGGATTACAGAAGGGCTACATTGCGTAGAGAGGAATTTCGTATTCCAAAAAGGAATGATAATTAATTTTTTCTCACACTATCAGATTCCACCTAAATGACCTGTAACAAAATAGGAAACAGCTTCGAAATGTCATTTGCTGTGGACCGTTCTTGTGAAGAGTTGGTTTTGCCTACATATATCAGAATAATGAGAGGATATTTTTGTTAAAGAAGAGACCGGCATATAGACTGCCTTTTTCGATGATTAAATTCTTTTCTCGAATCTATTTTTAACAACCTATATCGGTTATAACGTCGAACCAACATGAAATGCAAATCTAACAAAAGAGAACAAACTGTAATGTGATGATATATACCCATATTTCATTTGAAGACATCAAACATCCAAACAATACTGCGAGGAAACTGGCAAAAAAACAAATCCAGTGAGCAGTCTTTGTATTAAGGTTGTTTTCTCTTACGTATTTTTCTCTTTTGATTAAGGGAAGGCTATACTGCGCAGTTTGTCTATTCCCGTTAAAAATGCACAGTTTAAATTTGGATGATCTCATTTTCCCATAACCGATTTTGCTATATAATTTTTGAAGTCGGGATATAGCGCAGCTTGGTTACCGCGTCTGTTTAGGGTACAGAAGATCGCCAGTTCGAATCTGACTATCCCGACCATTTTTTTATTTAAGCGGCCATTACCTAATGCTCTAAGCGCTTTGCTTGCTGAATATCAACTTTATACTTGCTCCTAAAATACACATCTCACGAAAAAAAGTACTCATTAACGAAACGCCATCAAAAATTTTAAAGCTTCTCATTAGGATTTAATTAAATATAAATAGGAGCTATATGATGAAAAAAGGAGTTTTATTCACTGCTGTTTTGTGCACTCTTAGTCTTTTGACAGGATGCGGCGACAACAAAAAGAGCGTTTCTATCAATTATTCAGGCAATGAAAAAACAGCTGAATTTGCAATAGGAGAAATCAAGACCGCTCTAGAAAACAATGGTCTTAAATATAAGGAGTCCGGCGGAACTTACACTTTGGAATTCAAAGATTATGATGCCGCCATGGGGGAAGAGGAATATTCCTTAATAAAAAATGGGAAGACATTTGAAATCACTGCAGGTGGGGCAAATGGCCTTATGTACGGCGGATTGGAATTTGCCGAACTGCTTAATGTGAATTCTGACATTGATAAAATCGAAGACGTTTCAGAAAAACCATATATTCGCGATAGGGGAATCCGTATTCGCTTTGCCACTGATTTGAGAACACCTTCCTACACCAACCAGGCGGATTGTATCCGCAATGGGGTGGAGGATGTTTGGAATTTGGATTATTGGAAGGATCTTTTCGATAATCTTGCTCGCATGAGAGTTAACCGCATTGCATTCTCGGAAATGAATACCTTAGCTAGTATGGTCAAAGTTCCCGGCTATGAAGATTGTGCTCTAGAAGATGTCTGGGTATACGATGGTGAATATGATGATACTTATTTGGGCAATGGCACAAACATGTATCGCGATGAGCATCTTTCTAACTATCACGTTTTGAAAAAGATGACAATTGAAGAAAAACAAGATTATTGGTATTCCGTATTCCAATCCGCCGTTGACCATGGTTTAAAGGTTGATTTCAGTTGCATGAATATTTATACATTTGCGGAAAATGGAAAATACGGAATCACTGATGATAGAGACAATGAAACGACAAAAGACTACTTCTACAAGGCCTTAAAGCAACTGCTGACAATCTATCCTCAAATCTCATCTTTGACGGGTTCTGAAGGCGAAAACATGGATTATCCAGCGGATACTCTTCAGCTTTCTGACCAATGGATTTCGGACACATATATCAAAGCGGTTAGGGAAATCTGTGAATCGGATCCAGAAAGGACCAAGACATTCTCTTATGGCTGCCAAGCTTTAGCTAACGGACAGTTATCAGATTATTTCTTAAATGAACTTTCTACTCTCCCGTGTGAGGTGTTTGCTTCCAAACGTTATAACGATACGCACCTTTACTCAGTTACCGATGTAACAGACAACAATGAATATCTCTCCCGTCTCCCATCTAACGTTAAGATGAAATACATGTTAAAGGCGGATGACTGCATTCACTTCACTTGGGGAAATGTTGATTTTGCTCGTGAATTGATGAGAAATATCATCAACGACCCTCTTGAAAAAGAAAAAGTCATCGGATACACCTGGGGAACGGATGCCTATAACATTTCGGGCAAAGAATACGAATTCAATGATGAAGAAATGAACGGAAAGAACTATCTTTCCCGTCATTGGATGACATTGACCATGATTACTCGCTTTGCATATAACCCAGATTCAATGATGGGCGATACATGGGATAATCTTTTTGCTTCTCATTATTCAAGTGATGCAAGTGTCGCCAAAAGAGTGTTTTCCGTCATGAATACCGCTTCCATGCTCTTCCCGAATGTGTTGACTCTTTTCCAACCGACTGGCACTGATGCAGCCTTCTTAGCGGAACTTTGCTGGTCTAATCCAACATTATTCGGTTTTTTGGGTATCAAGCGTTTCGTCAACGCCAATAACGCCGATCCAGATGGCAACACTTTATCTATTGCCGAATATGCTCAAGCTATCAAGGCCGGCACCACAACCTTTACTAAGGAAACCCCATTAGATAAAATCGCAAATTTAAAGAAGATTGCAGAGGATGTTCATACTGAAATACAATCGTTAAAAACCTCAATTAACGAAAGTGATGATAAAGCACTATACAATGTTGTTTTAGACCAGGAAATGCTGGGATATCTTTCAGGATTCTATTCTTATCATATCAGTTCAGCTCTTAATTTGAGACTTTACAATGACAGTTTGGATGAATCTAAGAAAACACTTGCAACAGATGACACCAATAAAGCAATTGAATATTTCACTAGCTTTGCAACCCTTTATAAATCTCGCTTTAAAGTGGAACGTCTTGCCCGCCATGGTCTTATTGACCCTATGGAAATGTTATCTGATTTGAAAAAAGACCTCTCAACCATCTCAAAATGGAAAGTTATTAAATATTAGAGATATATAAAGGAGAATCGACTCAACAAACCTTACAGAATTACCGAATAAACCAAGCGTGTTAGAATTCTATATTGCTCCAAGTGTAGGTCGCTAGATGTATTGACGGTCTACATTGCATTCATCAAAATTGGCCTGACATTTTGTCAGGCCTTTTAATTAAGGATAGACCAAGATGTAAATTCCTTAGGAAAAAAACAGACTCCAGATACGTTATCAAGCTTTTATTAGGTTTTTGGATCTAGAAAACAACAAAAAAGAGATCGTCTGCGATTTAAAAATCAACCGGTTGGTCAGTATTGAAATAACATACATTTTTCATTGAAGTTGCATTGAAGTGGGCATTGAAGTTGCATTGAAGTAATCCAGTTTTCGCGGAAAATATCCTTTTGTTGGAAACCTCAAATTTCTTGAATGATTCGCAAATTACGTTAAACAAAAAATAAAATTATTGTTCATTTTAATTGGCATTATATATTTTTAAAAAAACAAGTGATGAACGAAAATAACGTGGTTTTTCTGGGGTTTTTTGTCATGCTTCGTTTTGCAAAAACCAGAAGGAGTGTGATAATCCTGCAAATTGTATAAATAACGGGATTAAATGGCACCCATGTTCCCACTTTAACCCAAATGGTGTATAAATAGTTATATGATTTGGCTGTATATCTCCCTTGGAATCGTCACATCTCTAGCGCTTGCATATTTTATTGTTTGTTTTGTTATCTATTGCAAAGCGTTCTACAACAACATGAAGAAGCATCCTTCTTGGGAACCGATGGGCAGTCATTCGCATAAGAGGTGGCAAAAAGAGGCTAAGGCGATGATCGAAGATGCTAGAACCATAGAACATCAAGAGGATATCTTTATCAAGTCTTACGATGGTCGTAAACTTCACGCTGCATTGTATTTAAGCCAAGAAGTATCAAATGTATTTGCGATCGAATGCCACGGTTATAAGGATCCCGCAATTAAGGATTTCTGTGGTGGATTAGGCTTGGCTTTATCAAAAAACCAGAATGTTTTGCTAATTGATCAAAGGGGTCATGGACAAAGTGGTGGACGGACAATAACATTCGGCGTTAAAGAAAAATATGATGTTTTAGCGTGGATTAACTATCTTAACAAAAGATACGACAACCCAAAGATTATCCTTTATGGAATCTCTATGGGAGCATCTACCGTCATGCTTGCATCTAGCCTAGAACTTCCGTCAAATGTTCTTGGAATAGTTGCGGATTGCGGATATTCTTCAGCAAAAGAAGAAGTTTTACTGGTTACTAAAAAGATGGGCATATCCCCTAAATTAGCCTATCCGTTTATTTTGTCTGCCGCATTTATTTACGGTCGTTTTGATTTAAGAAAGGGGGACGTAAGAGAGGCTGTTAAAAAATCAAATACGCCAATTCTTCTGATTCACGGAACGGAAGATGCAACCGTTCCTTTCACGATGGCGGAAGATATATATCATTCAAACGAGGAGATGATAACATTCGTTCCTTTTGTTGGGGCGCCTCATGGATATTCTTGGATGTTGGATTATAGAAAATATATCCGTGCAATAGACGAATTCTACAAAAAGATTGGAATTGAATAGAAGATTTTATTTAGAGTGGTAATATATTGCTACTGCTTCCGTAGCTCAGCTGGATAGAGCACTTCCCTCCTAAGGAAGGGGTCAGCCGTTCGAATCGGCTCGGGAGCGCCAAATAATCGGCTCATTTAGAGCCTTTTATTTTTTAAAGTGTATTATTGAAACGTAGAATTAATCAGTTTATAAAATTCTCGATAGAACCCATATTTTTCCTTTGATGCAACCGCTAGTTGCGGGTTTGAAAAGCAAAGTTGGTAGTGGCAACCGCACTTTGTTTTGCATATCCTCTTCTTGTTACTGCAATCTATTGCTTTATTGGATTAGCCTTTGGGATTTTGGCATCCAACATGGGTTATGTTTATAACAATCCCTATCTTCTACTGCATTGTTGGTCCAATTGACAAGGTATTAAAAGAAAAATACCCATCTGAAATGCATTTTAAATATAACGACAAAGAAAAGGAAGAAGAGTAAAGTTTATTGACAAAAATAAACCTGGCTAGTATCTTAATGACTGCACTTATGTGCAAAGACGATTTGGGGCATTAGCTCAGTTGGGAGAGCGCCTCCATGGCATGGAGGAGGTCATCGGTTCGAGCCCGACATGCTCCACCAAATAGTAATTAAAGCGCCTAGCAGTATTAAAGCTGGGCGCTTTTAATA
>CAVIJK010000016.1:0-38259 GCA_963643345.1 bacterium
GCCATATAACCTATTAAGTATCCGTCAAAAACTCTATAATTTGCTTATGGGCAATAGGTGGTATGCAGCAATAGATTTAAAGTCCTTCTACGCCTCGGTGGAGTGTTTCCAAAGAGGATTAGGTCCTTTAACTACGAACTTGGTTGTTGCCGATCAAGAACGCACGGATAAGACCATTTGTTTGGCCGTATCCCCTACCTTAAAACAATATGGTTTACCTGGCAGATGTCGTTTGTTTGAGGCTAAGCAAAGAATTAAAGAAGTTAACCAAGAGAGACTCTTAAAAGCGTCTCACCGCAAATTCACCGGAAAATCGTTTAATGACACTGAGCTGAAGAAAAATCCCAATCTAGAACTCGATTTCATCATCGCGGTTCCTCAGATGGCAAAATACATAGAAGTCAGTTCAAAAATATACTCCATCTATTTGAAATATGTCTCCCCTGATGATATCCATGTTTATTCAATCGATGAGGTTTTTATCGATCTCACACCATACCTCAACATATATAAATTAACGCCTCATGAATTGACAATGAAAATGATACGCTCAGTCCTTGTGGAAACCGGTATCACAGCAACAGGTGGAATAGGGACGAATATGTATCTTGCTAAAGTTGCGATGGATATCGTTGCTAAACACATTCCCGCAGATAAGGATGGGGTAAGAATCGCCGAACTAGACGAGACGAGATATAGGCAACTACTGTGGGATCATAAACCATTGACATCGTTCTGGAGGATTGGGCACGGTTTAGAGAAAAAACTGAATGACAACGGGATGTACACGATGGGGGATGTCGCTAGGCGTTCAATTGAGAATGAAGACTCACTATATAAGCTTTTTGGGATAAACGCAGAACTCATCATAGACCACGCTTGGGGATGGGAACCCGTAACCATAAAGGACATAAAAGGGTATAGGTCTTTGAATAATTCAGTCGGAGAGGGTCAGGTCTTATCTTGCCCTTATGAATTTTCTAAAGCAAGGCTGGTAATGAGAGAGATGATCGAACGACTTGTACTTGGTTTAGTTGAGAAACATTTGGTTTATAACCAAATAATCATATATATTAACTATGATAAAGAGTCGCTTAAGAAGAATATGGATTATAGCGGTCCTTTGCAATACGATAGATATGGAAAAATCGTTCCTAAAGATGTAAGGGGTAATGTTCATTTTGATAAACACACTTCTTCTACAAAATTAACGGTTGATGCCGTGCTGAAAGAATTCGATAGGATAGTCGACCCAAAACTGTTGATTAGAAGGATTAACTTATCCGCCTTAAACGTAATACCAGAAGAAAGCGTAAAGGATGAGAATTTTGAACAGCTCAGCTTATTCTCCGACTTTGATGATGCTCAGGAACAAAACGAGACTGAAGAAGAGGAATTAAAAGAGGAAAAAGACTTGCAGCAGGCATTGATTGCGATACAAAAACGTTATGGGAAAAACGCGGTTGTTAAGGTTTCGGATTTAAGCGAGGGCGCCACCACAATCGAACGTAATAACCAGATTGGAGGACATCGTAAATGACACATCAATACGACGATATCATTGACAAAGTTCATCACCAGTCAAAAACAAGGAAACATATGTCTTTAAATGACCGGGCTGCACAGTTCTTGCCGTTCGCTGCTTTAACCGGTTATGACGAGGCAATTAACGAGACTGCAAGGCTGACAATCGATAAGAAGGTGCTAAGTCCAGAGGATAAGGCGTCATTAAATAAAAGGCTGTCAGTTGTTAAATCAACGATTAAGGAGAAACCGATTTTATTGATTACGTATTTCGTAAAGGATCAAACGAAAGATGGTGGAGAATATAAAACAATTGAAACATCGGTGCAATCTATAGATGAGGCAAGAAAAACCTTAATTCTCCCAAATAGGGAAGAGATAAGTATTGCGGACATATACAAGATTGATGGCAATATCTTTGAAGATGAGATGTAGTCTCAATCTATAAACCGGTTACATTTGTTCGGTTTTAGAATAATCGTTTACAAACATAATGCTCCTAAATACAATTACATAATGTTTTAGGAGTGATTTATGAATAAATCAAAGTATCTGATAATTATAAGCGCAACAATGCTCCTTGCATCATGTGGACTAAGAACGCAAGATTCATCCGAGTCATCTAAACCATTAAACCCAGATTCATCTTCCCAAGCTGGAGCATCTGACTCAGCTAATCCATCAGGAACCTCGGGAACTTCAATTGAAAGTTCAAGCGAGGAAGAACTTCCAGGTTTAAGTTTTAGTGAATTCGCGAGCCTAATCACAAACGCGGCGTATGTTGAGACAAATAAATCATCCGGCGGAACCTATAAAGAAGTCAATCAAACGGGTTCTGTAACCGACAGTATGGAGTACAAACTCGATGTGTACGATGATTTAACATCATATGCAGAAGGAAGCGTAATTGAAACAAACGTAGACCAAGAAGTCGTAACCAAAGACACATTTATCGATCGTAGGGCGATTGAGGCAACCAAAATCAAAGAGGCGAACGATACTTATGACTACACGCTATTCTATAGCATTCGTGATTATAAAGACGATACATTCTCTAAATACACTTACCAAGATTCAATAACTACGCTTTATGTTCTTGATAACGCATCTGAAGACGTTGACGAGACCCTTTATGTCAATAAAACTGAGGCTAAATGGGGTCTAACTCTAAAAGCGACAAATTCGATTCTGACCTTCTTTGACACATATTTCTACTCAAATGCCTACGCCAGTCAAATGGGCGTGACTCGTGTGAATGAAACAGTCTTTGAGGATCATGTTGAATACTCGCTGAATTTAGAATACACATTAGACGGAGACCTTAATGACAAAATCACCTATCACTCCCAACTCGAAGTTAAGATGGATGCTAAGAAAACAAAGGTTTTATCATACAAATCATTAACTTCATCTAATGATGTTTCTAATATGAATCCCGATGATATCTACTACTCATCAACGGAGGTGGATGTAACGGTTGAATATGGAACAAGAGCGAGCGCATATAGCGAAGATGTACCAAGCGTTTATGATTATTTGCTTCACAGCGTTGATGAGTTTGGAATCGTTGATTTTGAAGGTAACGAATTCGAGGATGTGATGGAGATTTCTCCTGCAAACACATATTTGTGGATCTACCCTAAAACATATAGTCCGACCACTGCAATCGGGGTGAGCAAAAACACAATCACTCCAGTCTTATCTTCTAATGAAGATGTCGTGAAAATCAGCGGCGCAACATCCAGCAATCCATGCTTTGAGATTGTAGGAGGAGGCATGACCACTCTTACATATTCTTACTATGGAATGGATGAGAATAACGTCTACACGGAATATGTTGGCACTATAGATATCAGAATTGCAGATACGCCAAATCCAACAGACATTAAATTCATTTCAACGAAATCAGATGGAGAGGTCATTTGGGACAAAGAATTACAGGTTGGCAAGGAATATGTCATAGAAACGAGGGTTATGTCCGGATCGACCTCAATGAATGTTAATCAGGAATATACAGTCGAATCGAGCGACCCAGATGGGCTTGCGGTATCGATTAATGATAAGAACGATATAGCAGTCACGCCTAAAAAGGCAGGCGCATACGAAATAACGGTAACATCAACTGAGAACCCAACCGTATCCGCGACATACACATGCACAGTTGTTGATAACACGACTGTTGATTTGGCTGCTGTTTTATGCGGTTCCACCTGGGAATGCATATATACCCATTTCCAAACAAAACAATTTAAAAACACATTGGTGTTCAATTCCGACGGAACAGGTTCTTTAACGCAATACATTTATTCCGATGACGAAACCTACCCTGCAGATACGTTCAAATGGAAATTGGATGGTCCAAACCTAGTCATTTCTGATTGGTCGTATTACCCAAAGAATACGGATATTGGCTATTTCGTCAAAGGCGTTATCAGTGGGGATATGACAAAAATCGACGTCGTTGGCGAGCATGATGGGACATACACATATGAAATCGTTAAAGAATAAGTTTTTACTTGCACTAACTCCACTGCTGCTCTGTGGCTGCGCAGGTTCATCACTTACCAGTTCTTCGGGCGGAGTTGGTTCAAGCGAAGAAGAGTTCATCACTACAGGTGATAGCGTTATTGACGCGTTCCTAAAACAGCTGAACAAATATACCGATCATCCCAACCGAGCAGATGTTGTTGTCACGACTGATTATTATTACATGATGGCCGGTTCCGATGAATATATGTCGATGCATGTTGTGGATGAATTTGATATTACAAGATATAAACTAGACGCTAACGGTGACATAACGATAAGAAACGGCATATATACAGTAGAGGACTCCGCAAGCAAATATACATCTCAGATTTATGCAAGCGAGAATTCAATTTATTGCCTTACCGATTATGAAGACGAAGACGATGTTGACCTTAAACAAACCATCGCCTACAACAAGGATAGTCTGGAAGATAGTTTAGCGATTAACTTCTCTTATAAGGAAGAAGAGAATCTAAGATATTTAGCATCTTACAACGATGGTGTGAATGCAACGGGAGAATACGAACTTCCAGACACTCTACCAGAAACTGGTGAGTTCAAATACTCATACGCTATATATGCCTATCAAGATGGATATCTAAACCAAAAAATATCGCATGATGTGACAGTAGAGGTTAAAAACAATGTCGTTGTTTCTTCCAAATGCGTTGTTGAAAATGATTTGTTTGGCGGAACAAGGAAAAAGGTTAACTACTCAGTGTCCACCACTGAGACAAAATACACTCAGGGTGAATACGATTGGTATGCGGATGAAGTATTCGATCCAAGTGATTTCGCCGAAAATGAATAACCAAATTGAACGGTTCTAAACGAGCCGCTCTTTTTTTGCCATGCAAATGGTCGATTTAAGACATTAATGGCAGCAAAATGTTCATTTATAAGCCGATAAAAGAAAAAGCCCTAGCAAACGCTAGAGCTAAATCTTTGTTTTGTTATGCCTGAGTAGTTGTTTCGGTTTCTCCTGAAGATCCAGATGTTTCCGTCGTTTCAGTCCATGTGAAATTAGACAATGTGACAATGTCATTATTTTTATCACCACTGCCGTCTTTGTTATAGTACCACACAACCGTCTCTCCGGCTTCAACCTCCAACGTGACGGTTCCGGTCGACGTTCCAGATGCAGTGGACTTAGCGAGATATTGAGTCCAACCATCCGACTCACTCATTCTGTAAGACACCACCAATCCATCATATGTAGGCTCGCTTGATGCGGCGTAGTTAAATGAGAATGTTCCGGCTTTAGCGAATGTAATAGAGAACGTCGCATATGAGTTACCAACTCCCTTATTATTCGGTGTCAGAGTATTGTCCGTAGAATTGTAATTCCAAGAGTAAGCACCTGAATATGAAGCTTTGTTACCCCAACCAATGTATGAAACTGCATCGCCAAGAATCGAATCGATGTAGTTTGCAGCATCATTTGCGTATTTGCCTGTCCATTTTGCATAGAGGTCAAGTCCGTCTGTTACGGTTCCAGGGACATATTCTGTAGTGAAATCAGCATCTGTGTACCATCCACCGAATCCTGTATATCCTACGATATTTGGGGTTTCTGCTGTGTATGTAGTGCCTGCATCGATCGTGACGCTGGTAGCATCAGTGTTTGGTCCTGTAGGATTATGAAGTGTGACTGTAGTCGTAGCGACCCACTTCGCGTAAACTGTCTTGGATCCTGAAATGCCATTTGCAAAGACAAATGCGGTTTTGCAGTCTTCATCTTCGTACCACCCATCAAAACGGTAGCCATCTCTAGTTGGTTCAGTTGGGGCTTTGATTGCTTGACCGGTCTCAACAGTCATGGCCTCAACTGCCGTTCCATCTTTAGAATCGAAAGACAAGACAGCTAATTGTGCCCATTTTGCATAGAGAGTTACATCATCTGTAACAACATATTTGGATGTGACTGCGTTCTCGTAAGCGGCTTCTGTGTACCATCCTTTGAAGATATATCCTTCACGTGTTGGTGTTGGAAGATCTCCAATTGCAAGAGATGTCGTGACGGTGGACGATTCGATTGGATCACCTTCGCATGTGTTGAACGTGACTGTTGAGGTTGGCACCACAGCTGTGTATGTTGTTCCATCGAATGTTACGTCATAAACTGTGTTGCCAGAAGTCAAACGAATGCTGTTCTCTCCGAGGGAAACGTATGTGTATGTGGTGTCGCCAATGATTGCTATATCAGCGCCATTGACATACAAATTACCTTTTTCGCCCGTATAGTTTCCGAGGTGTGCATCGGCTTCAACAAACGCCTTTGATGAAGTTTTGTATCCATAAGATGCAATGACTGTATTATCAGAAGCGGTGATTGTAACATCCTTTAGAGTGTTAAGTTCAAGGGATGCAGTGTCTGGCGTTCCGGATAAGCTAGAAATCGTGACATTTGTATAGATTACACCGGCGTAAAGGAAATTAAGCTGAGTATCTCCTTCGGCATTCATTGTCTGGAAGAGTCTATTCGTATAATCAACTCCTCCGGTAACAGGGAAAGCATATGACTTTCCTTTAAATGTCGGGGTGTTGTAACGGCTCATGATATATATGTCAGCATTTTGTACAACAGTTTCATTCTTTGTATGGTAATACGTGCTGACGATGATGCCTTCTTTATAAAGAATTGGTCCGTAACTTGTCCCACCATCGGATGTTCCCCAACAAATCGTACCGGTGGTTTCATCAAATGATGAAATATAACCTGTCATCGGTCCTGTAATCTTGTTTTCATAGTCGATAGACAAAGGGTTGGCGGAAGCTGAAGATTTTAAGCCATAATATTCGCAACCGTAATACGTATATCCTGCATACGCTGGAGCGTCTTCCCATTTGGCATAGATGGTCATATCGGCATTTACTGGTGTTTCAGATGTAAATTCATATCCTTCAGCACAGGATTCATCTGTATACCAACCGCAGAACTTATGAGATTCATATGTTGGTTTTCCAGGATCAAAGGTCTTGCCTTCTCCGACGATTTGTGTGCCGTTTTCTTGTCCGTTGTTATAAACGATGGTAACTGTCTTTGCGTCAATCCACTTCGCGTAGATAACGGTATTGTCAGTGATTGCGGCAGTCTCGAAATCAAATGCAGTCATGCATTCAGCATCACTGTACCAGCCGTCAAAGACATAGCCTTCTTTTATAGGATCAACAGATGGGGACGCAACTGTCTTGCCAGCGAATACAATGGCAGGATCAATTTCATTTCCACCCCTTGTGTTAAACGTGACAGCTTTTAAAGCATCGGCGGTGACTTTTATCGTTTCAGATGAAACTCTAAAGTTGGTAATCCAAGCTTTATCTTCGCCTTTATCACCGCTGCTATCTTTTTGGTATGTAAACGATACCTCAGCACCTGCGGTCATATAAATTTGATGGTCGACGGTTATCGTTTCGCCATTCATGCCGGATACTTTGGATGAATAGTAGGAATTATTGCTCGTGTTCGCGCCGGAAATATATTCATGAGTTCCGCTTGTTCCAAACGAGTTAGAAACGTAGTCATAATTTGATTCTGAATTTACATTTGTTGTAAAACTAATGGTAATATCAGCAAGTGCGGTGATCGTGAATCTTGACTTTGAATTACCTTTGCCTTTATTTCCTGAAGCAATCGACTGCGTGGTTTCATCAACTGCCCAAGGATATGTTGTGTCATTTGTAAAAGTGAATAATCCTTCAGAACCAGCAAGAAGTTCTGCCGGGGTTAAATCATATGCGCCAGCGGGGGTGGCAAGGTGCTTTGCGTTTACCTGAGCATCATCTTCTGGACAATGCATTGCAACAAGCGTGCCTTCTTCATCGATGGTCTCAACAGTATATTTTCCATCTGAAGAATGTCCAGTCATTGGGATATCTTCAGTCTTGGTGCGTCCGCATTCGGCGCATGTGTATGTCTTTTCGCCATCGACTGTGCAGGTAGCCGGGGTTGTGACCACTCCTTCATCCCAAGTGTGCGATTCCTGCTCGCTTTCCGCCGCGCATCCCTCATGGGTGCATGCGTGCCAGTGGTAGTCCTCATCGCTGTAGTATGCATCGCTCCAAGCGTGTCCTGTTGCAGGAATTGTTTCAGTCTTGGTGCGTCCGCATTCGGCGCATGTGTATGTCTTTTCGCCATCGACTGTGCAGGTAGCCGGGGTTGTGACCACTCCTTCATCCCAAGTGTGCGATTCCTGCTCGCTTTCCGCCGCGCATCCCTCATGGGTGCATGCGTGCCAGTGGTAGTCCTCATCGCTGTAGTATGCATCGCTCCAAGCGTGTCCTGTTGCAGGGATTGTTTCAGTCTTCTCGTATCCGCAGACTGTGCAAGAATACTTCTTCTCTCCATCCACAGTGCATGTCGCTTCTTTAGCGACCGTTCCATCATCCCAAGTGTGGGCAGCTTTATCGCTGATCTCATTGCATCCTGAGCAAGTTTTCCAGTGTCCAGTCTCATCTTTTGACCATTCTGTATTCCACGAATGCTCATGGACAGATTCGGATGAACTTGTCTGTTCTGAAGATGTTACGTCAGTTTTAGTTCCACAAGAACCTAAAGCTAATAAACCCATAACGCTAAGAACAAGAGGCATTATTTTTCTTTTTTGCATAATTAATCGCTCCTTTATAACTTTTTATGTTAATAAACATACAAATACACTAATAAATTTCAAGTTTTATTTAGTCAATTAACGTTGTATTTTTCTTTCAATGGGTTAATAGAACAAAAAACCTCGACTTAGCGAGGCTTATAATGTTTGTTCAATTTATTCTAATTCATCATGATGAAAGTCAGGCTTATATTTTTGTAGGGTCGACATTTTATTGATGGCACCTAAATAACAAGAGGTCAAGGCTAGGATCAAAAGCAGGAATACAGCATATTTCCAGTTCCTGTCCTGCAAATGATAAACTTGCTCGAATATGACAAAGTTTATTTCATTGAACGCGGCATGCAATACAACAGGTATAACCGCGGAATCAAAATATATCGCAGCGTAACCGCATTCCATAATCAAGAAAAATACAGTGATCAAGATGACAAGAGACTCAAAGACATCGTGATAAATGAATGTATAGCAATGCAATATCGTGAATGTTATTGCGGCAAGCAAAACACAAATGATTCTTTTATATTTAAATTCCTTGGTTATCTCTAAGAGAATGTAAATATATAAATCAACGAATATCACGTCTTCTGCAATTGAGACAAATATATCAGCGGCACTGTCGAAAAGAAGGATTCCCACTTCTATTTCCTCATATGTTTCCTGGTTAAACAATACCGCATACAAAGGGTGGGCAAAGCAAATAATCATAAGAGGCAAAAGCCACAAAACGCTTATCTGTTTCTCGGGAACCTCAATCTCAATATGGAATTTATGCTTCACAATAATTAGAACGGTAGACAAGATAACATAAAAACCCATCTTGAAACCAAGATACGCATACTCATTAGTAATCAATCGATTGAACGGAATATAATTGAATAACAAATATAGTCCGGCAAATATGCCAAAGATAATTAAGTTTCGTTTAAGGTGTTTACTCATAAGCAATATCTTGAATTAATCACGATTATTTATACGATATAACCCTTTTGAAGACTTTGCTCTCGCCGGGTTTAAGATTGATTGTGGTTTCTTTCTTACTGAAGTCCCTGGTGTCGTTATCATAATCCGGGACATTGATCCAAGGCTCAAGGCATATCATTTGTGAGCCTAGGCAATGCCAGAAGAAGACATTCTTGAATCCTGGATACGATAAGGTCGCCACTTCTTTCTTGGTGTATCTGTTACGTAACGTGATAAATCTTGAATTGACATTGATTAGCACGATGGTTTTGGCATCGTCTAGCAATGTTGTTTTGCAATCGAGGATTTTCCCATCCCCAATATGAATCTTCTCCCCTGTTAAATGATTATTCTTATTCATGACCCAAGAATCAAAGACCTCATCTTTTTCAAAGACAATCTCGTAATTTTTAACCGGTTCAGGAAGAGCATATGTCTCATGACCGCCGATTGCAAATGAAGTGATGTCACTGCCAGGATTTCTCACGTCCCATTTAAGCTCAACGGAATCACCGGTTAAAGTGTATGTGACATATAGTTCAAAATCGCAAGGATATAGCTCTTTTGTCTTCTCGTTGCTTCTTAAGACGAACTCAATCGAATTTTCCGTTTGGCTAAGAAGCTCGAACTCGTTGCGTCTAGCGATTCCGTGCTGTTTCATTCCGTATGTTATGCCATCTTTAATAAATGTGCACGTGCCCGCGAACGGGAAGAGAATTGGGGCATGTCCACCCCAAGCGCCATTATCGTTCTGCCAAAGACGCTCAACACCATCTTTTTTGACCGATATCATCTCAGCACCAAGGCTGGAGAATGTGATTTCTAGGCTATCTTTCTTAACGATGTAATTCATACGCTTTCTCCATTATATAGGCCATGTCCTATGGGTTTTGAACCAATCAGTATTTTTTAATATTGTATTGTTATTTGAGCAAGCAACAGAATATTTTTCGTTTTCCGCACTGAAATTTATGTCTCCGTTCATTGATACAGATGTCTTGTTTTCGTCAGATTCCGATAACGAAGTTACGTAAATGTTCGATGTATATGGCGCAACATTATCAATGAATTGCTGGGTTGGGAACTTATTCTCTTCGGTTTTAGTGTATTCATTGGAACCGGCGCAGCAACAAACGGCAACCACCTTCGGCTGCACAACCTGCAACAGTTTCTCACTTGATGAGGTTTTAGAACCGTGGTGCCCCGCTTTATATAATTCGCATGTAGGAATTGCATTGCTATCAACTAGAGATGATTCGCCATCTTTTTCAAGATCACCGGTGAAAAGGTAATGTTGATCTTTGTAGGTGAATAAAGTGCATACAGAGTAATTGTTTTCAGTAGTTGATTTTTCTTCGTAATATTTTTGATAAAGAATCTCCATGGTTATATCGTCGTTAATCTTTATCTTCCTTAGCGAACTGTCGTTATATGCTTCTAAGGCTGTGTAATGCTTAGCACCTTTATCAATAGCGTATGTTCTAGCGCTCACATAATCATTATAGATATTGGATGTAGAATCTGTTTTTGCGAAATCGATTATCGTTCCAATGTTGTAGTGATAAAAAATGCCGTTTTGATTTGTTCCAGAGAAGCCAGCAATATGGTCTTCATGGGCGTGGGTGGCGATAACATATTCAAGTTTTCCATCTGTGCAGAACTGATCAATATAGGCTTCGGTTCTGGTGGCCGAATTCTTTTTAGATCCGGAATCAATCAGAATATCAACATCGCCCGCTTTGATGTAAACGGAATCTCCGGTATACCAATTCCCGAGTTCCATAAAATGAATCTGTAAATCATCATATACAACACCATCAAATTTAATTTCAGACTCAGGCGCTTTGCTAGAACTAGAAGACGTAGATTCTTGACGATTAAAAATATGGGTTGTTCCAGAAAGTTCTAGGTAAGCAAAACCGGCAGACAGCAAGACGAGAACCAATATAAGACCAACTGCGATCAAAGGCTTTTTCTTGGCGTTCTTTTTTATCCCTTTTTTCAATTCTTTAGTAACGGTAGATTGAACAGATTTTTTTGAAGGTGCTTTCCTGCTTGACGTGGATTTTTTACCACCGCTGTTATTCGATTTTTTACTTGCCATAAAAAGAACCTCCAAATTTATACGAAACAATTTTAATTCGTTTTGAACCTTATGTCTTTCTTAAACAAAATAAAAAATGAAAATCAATGACAAAAAATTAGTACAAACATTTTATTTTTGTAGTTATTATTGCAAGGAAATAAAAGACGTAATCGAAAAAAATAAAAAGTCTCACTTGGAGACTTAAATATTGGATACAAACTATGCGTTTTCTTCAATATAGGCAACAACTTGACCCAATGTTCGAAGCTCGCTGAGATCAACATCACGCATCGAAATGCAGAATTCTTTTTCGACACCAATTACCAAATAAAGGAAACCGATTGAATTTAAACCAAGATCGTTTTTGATATTTGTCTCAGGCTTTAAATCCTCAAATTTAACCTTTGTGTCTGGTTCTATTTTCAAAAGGATTTCATATAGTTTTTTTAATGTCTCATTCATTCTTTTTCTCCTTGCCAGCCTTTGCCTTCAAATCGGCAATCTGATTAAACATATTATCCATTACGGAATTCAAATCTTCAACGGATGGATATTCCTTGCTGCAGAGCTCATTGACGGTTTTTGCCTCTCCAAAATACAACTTAACTTTATGCCATTTTTTATGCTGATTTTCTATGTAAATCGGTTGTATTGGAACGCCTGTTCTTGAAGCCAGTAACGCTGCGCCGGATTTGTAGTCATCCATGCTTCCGTCCCTATGAATTCTTCCGTTAGGGAACACGACCAAGACACCGCCACCATCAAGGATGTTCATGCAGGTCTCAATTGCTTTCGTATCATTTTTGTATCTATCTATTTTTACGCAACCGAGCTGTTTTAAAAGCCAGTTTCTAATAGGATGCCCTTTTGTGAATACAACCTCTGCTGTAAGACAGAAAATTCGTCTTCTCCAATAAGCGATGATTATGGCTAAGGGATCAACAAAACTTGTGTGATTTGCGACAATAACCAATCCGCCTTTGTGTTTAATTTTTTCCTTCTTTTCGCCTAGATTGTAGAGTTTGCAACGAAAATGCAAATTAAACTGATATACGATGAATCGGCCTAAATCCTTAAGGAAAAACCTAAGGGCAAACACTGTTGAATATCTATCGACGTTAATCAAATGCTGCTGTTGTTGGCCCATAGACATAACGCGACGTCTAATCATCTTGTTAAGACTGTCTATTTGATCTTTAGTCGGATAAACATCTTCACAATAATCGTATATGAACAATTTCTTACCAACGGTCACATGCGTTCTCTTAAACAATCCGTAATTACCATCGGTAAAAACGGGAATAATAGGCACTCCGGTCTTTTGGGCAAGAATTACATATGAAGGGGCAAATTTCTTAATCTGACCATCCGTGGACACTTTTGCCTCAGGGAAGACAACCAATATCTTTCCTTTTTCCAATAGTTCCTCCGATTTATCCATGAAGGATAATTCATTGTTTTTTCTATCGACGCGAATTCCTCCAAGAACCTTCATTATCCATCCTTGGAACTTGTTTCTCGTATAAACCGCTTCAGACATTTGACAGTAAACTTTGCGGAAAGGGAACAGGAACATTATCATCGCAAAATCTTTAAGGCTTCTATGATTGCATATGACAATTGCAGGTCCTTTATGACGCGTATTTGTGTCTTTTTTATCTTCATAGTATGTGCGGCGTTTTGTGTACATCCACATAATAGGGAACGCCGAGATTCTAAGGAACCAATACATTAACCAAGAAATCATGATAATAGTCCCTCCACCACTTTAGCGATCCCACGAACCGTATATGAATCGTAGTCATCTAAATAAGGCATGCTAATGCCAAATTCATTATTCAATCTTGAAACCAACGTGAAATAATCGAGGCTCGAACAGCCTAAATCAACCATAAAATGTGATGTAGGCTCAATCGGCCTAACATTTGTGTAATCTTCGATTATAGAGATTACTTTGTCTAGGATAGCCTGATTTACGATATATTCGTTTGCGGGATTGAACTCCATTAGTTGTTTGATGTCGACAAAAGAAATCTCATTATCCTCGATCATTTTCTTCAAAGCAGTTCTAGAAACCTTGATAGAATTCGCGTTAGCAATATCGTCTTTTGTATAAAGAATGTTTGTTGGTCTAGAAGACGAATCTATCTTGTCGAGTTCTTTCATCACGGATTTATTCAAATTCAGAATTTCATCATTGCAAGAGTAGTTCGATACTTGAATTAACAGTGTCAATTTATCATTGAGATTAAAGACGCAGAATCTAGGCGCATTTATTGTTAGATTCTTCTCTATATCATCAGGGGAGATATTCTCTCCATTCTCGCCGATATATAGGTCATCTTTTCTTCCTAAGATGTAGTAGTTCCCTTCTTCATCAACACGTGATAAATCGTTTGTGGAGAACCATTCTGAATCCTCTTGGATAACGCCGTCGACCATGATTTTGTGAGAAATGGAGTTGCCTTTGATGAGGAGCACACCATCTTCGGAGATTTTATATTCGACGCTAGGAAGAGGTTTGCCAATTGAACCGTTGGTCCTTTCCAGGAATTTATTGGAAAGAACAACCGATGTAACGCTGACTTCAGTCATTCCGTATCCGTTATAAAGCGGGTACCCTAAAGCATTAATGAGTTTCAGCGTGTCGCTTCTGATATAAGAACCCCCGGAAATGCAGAAGTAAACCGATGGCCCAAACAATTGATTTGTAACTTTTTTAAGTAATTTTTTTGACCCGTCAATGTGTTTGCCATTCTTCTGCCATTTAGAGGCAATATCTATTGCCTTATAGAAAGTTTTCTCGGTAGATTTACCCATCTTAGAGACAGTTTTACGTAGCTCTTTATCAATTGTGTGCCAAAAGAGCGGCACTCCAAACAAGTGTGTAACATGGTGTTTTTTGATTGTTTTAAGAATCGTCTTAGCCGAATAATCCCTTAGGAAGACAAATGTCCTTGAGAATAAAGAGAACCAAGCTAAAATTGCCACAAGTCCAAAGATATGGTAAAGAGGCAGAAAAACCAATAGCTTAAGCGAACCCTTATAATGTTTCTTTGCCCTCTTGTTAATTCCAAGTATGTAATTTACGTTTAGAACGTTGTCAGAAAGTTCTTGTCCTTTGTAGAAAACAATCTTTTCTTTCATCGTGGTGGCGGAGGTTGATAGAGCAATCTCATTTGCCCAGGCAAAGTGATAGTCGTTTGGAACATCTTCACATAGATTGCGGATATCAATTTCCTCCGTTTCATAATTAAACGATTGCTTGAATCTCAAACAATATTTAACATTCAGTCTTTTTAAAATTTTGTTGGTCAAAGAAGATGGGTACCTATGATTGATCAAATATGGTTTGTTTCCTGATGCTAGGATAGCCCAAAAAACGTCAATCCATTCTTGGCTCGAATCAATGGAAATGCCTACGAATTGATCTTTTAAATCCGGGTATTGCTTATTGAGGGAATATGCAATTTGAATGATCCTTTTCTTGGCTTCCCCATATGTTACTTTGAAGATTCTAAAGCCATCGTTCTTCTCGGACATGACCTTGGTTTCGTCGCAAAAAGAAACATTGAAGAATGACTCGAAATCTTTCGGGGAATTCTTTAATGCTTCGTATCTACTTTTTACTAATAATTTAATGTTCTCCACTTAATGGTTCTCCATTAAGGTAGAATTCTACATCTTGCTCTACGTTTTTGAAAACAACAACCACTATAGTGTTGTTAACTCTTACCCATTTGTATGGAATGTCATCGCAATCAAAAGCTTCTTTTGTTAGTCCATAGCCGATAAGCTTTCCATAGGCTTCTTTAACACACCAACGGATTGTGAGATAAAGTTGTTTATCTCTGCATTTAGAAAATTCTTCTTTTTCTTTCTTGGTAAGGACGAACTGCCCGATTTGATTAACCCTTTCATTTGGGATTAACTCTTCAATATCAAACCCAACCGTCAAATCCGAAATTGCAAAACCATGAAATTTATCGCTATGGGATACTGATATTTCGCAAGAATCATGCATCGGCTTGTTGGTTGTCGTGAATGTTATATTTCCACCAAGCAAATCATAAAGGTATGAATACATTGATTTAGATATTCTATTTTTGCCTACCAAATGATGTGAACTGTCAATATGTTCGATAACGTTATCGGGAAGAATTGCATTTCCAGAATATAGATTATCATTAGAGTAAATGTACGCCTTCGCCATCATATTAGAAGCCTCCATCAATCAATTTGACTAGTTGATTATAGCAAGCAAGAATTGTATTTCTATTCGCGGCTCCATGGCCTTTTACAATAACTTTGTTTGTGCCTATGAGAACAGAACCACCATGATTGTTGTAATCAAAAACGCTTTCCACTTTATCATTAATTTCTTTGCAGTCACCATAGGATTTAACTATGTTTGCAATGCTTTCCGCCAGTTTAATTACGACGTTGCCAATCATACCATCACAGACGAGGACGTCTGCTTTGTCAGAAAAGCAATCGCAAGCCTCAATGTTACCGACAAAATTGAGTGTTTCTTCTTCTTTTAGGAGTTTGAAAACAGATTTAATCACAGCATTCCCCTTGCCTTCTTCCTTGCCATTTGAAATAAGGCCAATTCTTGGTTTTTCAATAGAAAGGTAATGTGACATGAATTCAGATCCAAGTTTTGCAAACTTAACTAGGTCAGCGTCTTTAACATCAATATTCGCACCGCAGTCTGCGATGAGGAATTCTTTGCCGTTAGAATGCTTGAGAATGGCTCCCAAAACCGGGAACTTAAGACCTTCTTTCAAACCTAGGTGAAAGATCGACCCTACCAGTATGCATCCAGTTGAGGAAACTGTTATCAAACCTTTGGCACACTCGGTATTTTTTAAATATTTAAGCGATTTAACCAATGCGCTGTCATCGTGTTCATAAAGCATAGATACCGGATTTGTGTTGTTCGTTATTTCGTTTTCGGCATCGATCACTTCAACTTTTTTATTTTTAGTCATAAAAAAGTCATCGATAGCTTTCTTAGGCCCGACTAGAATCACTCGATAACCTCCGCTTTCTTCAAGACAAAGGTTAACTCCTTCTAATATCTCTTGGAGAGGTAAATCTCCGCCTAATGTATCGATGACTATTTCATTCATGTACTAATTTTAGCAAATACCGAGAATAAAATCATAAACATCTTGCTGTCCGTCTATGACTCCAACCTCGGCGCCCGGATATTTGTCGTTGATTGCACTTTGAAGTTGGTTTGTTGTTTCTTCATCAACGTTTTGTCCTTTGAAGATAACAACAACTTCCTTGTCATCCATATCTTCAATTGTTGCAATGGCTTTCATTGTGGATTCAACTAACGATGGATCCGATGCAGCAAGGGTATGATCAACTATTGATATCGGTTCATTTTCCTTACAAGCGATACCGTTGACCGAAGTATCTCTAATTGAACGTGTTGTAGAAACCGTTATGACGTTTTCAATGCCGGCGTTGATGTTTTCCAATTGAACGTCGACATCTGTCTCTTCAACATCCATCATCGAGAATGCAAAGTATCCTTGTGCTACAGATCCAGTACCAACGACATGGATTTTTGCATCTCCATATATGTCACGTGCCTGTTCGGCCGCCATGATAATATTTTTGTTGTTTGGGAAGACGACAATGTTATCGGCATTAAGTTGTTTGAAGGCGTCAACGAATTCTTCCGTTGAAGTATTCATTGTTTGGCCGCCATTAATGACAACATCGCATCCGAGTTCCTTATAAAGGCTAGAGATTCCATCGCCCTGGCAAACAGCAACATAAGCAATTGCCTTGTGTTCAGAATGTTTTTTAGCCATCTTTTCGGCTTCAGTCTGAGCATTCTGGATATCCATATTCTCGGCTTTCATGCTGACAAATTCGCCATACTCTTGAGCTTTTTTGAAGACAACCCATGGCGTAAATGTGTGAACATGCACCTTAACGATATCTTCGTCTTTGAGAGCAACGATTGAGTTTCCTCCAATTGACTCGAGGAACTTAATGAATTCCTGAAGATCGAAATCGGCAGGATTGCATTTAGAATTCATCAATTGAACGATAAACTCGGTACAATAGCCGAACTTCATCTCTGAATCCGCATTGAATATATCCTTGCTAACAGGCTTTACTTGGGAGGCGCCGTGACCAGTTGAATCAACTTCGATATCGGTGATTTCCCCGCCGAGGAACTTTAAGAATCCCTCGAAGATGGCTATCAATCCAGCACCGCCGGAATCGACAACTCCAGCTTCTTTGAGAACCGCTAGTTTCTCAGGCGTCTCTTGAAGGGATTTCTTCGCTTGAATAAGCCACATCTTGAGGAGGGATTGGAGATCCATGTCATCCTTGACATCCCCGTATGTTAGTTCGATTGCTTCACGACAAACGGTAAGAATAGTTCCTTCCGTTGGAACAACCACTGCCTTGTATGCGGTCTTATAACCCTGGACTAATGCATCTGCAAATAATCTAACAGTTGCCTTATCGTGGTCTTTAAAGATGAGTGACATGCCTTTGAAGAATTGAGATGTAATGACACCGGAATTGCCTCTAGCACCAAGAAGTACGCCTCTAGCAAATGTCGTTGCGTATTCTCCGATGTCATCAGTTTCAGTGGCGCTCTTAACGCCATTTTCAAGAGTCATTCTCATGTTGCTTCCCGTATCGCCATCCGGTACTGGGAAGACATTTAATTCGTTAATGGTTTGTTCCTGCGTTTTGAGATTGGCTAAGCCGGCCTTAAACATATCGCCGAGGAGCTTACCGTCGATGATTGTGATTTCCATTTGGAAACCTCCTTATAAATGATGTGGTTAAAAATTAAAGTTCGAGTTTCTTACCTTTGAAGTAAACGGCAACCGTGCCAGGTCCGACTGATGCGCCGATGATCGGTCCAAGAATTCCATCATAGAATCCCTTGACTTGGATTTTTGCTAAAATCGCATCTTTGACCATCTTGGCAGCTTCCGGGTCATCCGCATGTAAAACTGCAACATACTGATTCTCTGGATCGACAATATTGGCAACGACTTCATTGGCGAGTTCTTCAATAGAAGCCTTACGACCTCTCACTTTCTTAATCGCATAGTTCTCGCCTTTGAGGTTTGAAATGAGTATTGGCTTCATGCCCAATAAATTACCGAAGAAGGCTTTTCCGGCAGAAACGCGACCTGCATTTGCTAAATAGGTAAGTGTTTCCGTTGCGGCCCACTGATGATAATAGTCTTTGTCGTTTTCAAGAGTTGCAACAATTTCTTCAACTGATTTACCTTCTCTAGCCAATTTGGATGCTTCGATGGCAAGTAAGCCCTCACCCATGCATGAGGTTCTTGAATCAATGCAAGCGATTTTTGCGCCTGGGTATTTTTCTAAGATTTCTCCTGCGAAAAGACGAGCTGTGTTATAGGAACCGGATAAGGCGCTGGAACATGCAACATAAACGATGTCCATTCCTTTATCTAAGTATTCTGGGAATCTCTTGGTTAATTCTTCGACTGTGACCTGAATTGTTTTGACGCGAGTTTTATTTCTCATTTCTCCATAGATCCATTCAGGAGTGTAGGCGGCATAGTCTAGGTCTGCTGGATATTCTTTTCCATCAACAGTTACGCCCATTCTCAAATAGTCGATACCGAACTCTTCTCTTAATTCCTTTGAGAGATCAGATGTAGAGTCAGTTAAGATTTGAATTTGTCTCATAAATCATTTTTCCTTTCAATTGTTTCTTAAGCGCGAAACATGCGGTAATACTATAAACCAGGCACGCATAGCGGTTAATCTATCACTAGAAGATTATAAAATCTACATAATTCTACGTTTTAAAAACGAGATAAGAGAGTTATTAAAACTAACTGATGTACTATAAATATTAAATAAAATATAGATTAAAGACGAAAATTAGTCTTATCACCCTATTGTGAAAATAAAAAACTCAAAAATGCGTTTTATAAATAAAAAATGTTGCAAGTGGAGAATAATCTTGTATTATTTTGCTTGTCGAAAAAGTAGAAAGCAGTTCTAGCACGAACTCGCCAGATCTCCCAAGGGGGTTGGCATCAGCTACAATGGATAATATCCATAATGTGAGGCGTGCAGATTGCTGTGCGCTATTTTTTTCGAGAAATTGGAGGGTATTACCTATCGCTTACATTAATCAACACGATCAGCGTCGACCAGAAAAAAGGCGCGATCCAATCAATGAGAATGTCCGTTTCCCAGAAGTTCGTTTAATCGGACCTAATGGTGAAAACCTTGGGATCATGTCATCTAGAGAAGCAAATCAGATTGCTGCTCAGCACAATCTTGACCTCTACTGTATCTCCCCAAAGGCAAATCCACCTGTGTGCAAAATCCTTGACTATGGAAAATTCCGTTTCGAACAGCAAAAAGCTGAGAAACAAGCCAAGAAGAATCAGCACAAGACTGAAATTAAACAAATTCAGTTAACTCCTCAAATCGGTTTACACGACATCGAGACCAAAGCTAGAAAGGGAAGAGAATTCCTTGAAGACGGCAACAAGGTCGAAGTCGCAGTCATATTCCGTGGAAGACAGCTCTCTCACAAGGAAGTCGGTGTGGACGTCATGAATAAGTTCATGGAACTCCTCGCTGATATTGCTCAAGTCGATAAGGCCCCTTACTGGGAAGAAAAATGGTATAAATCCATATTGGCGCCCAAGAAAAAATAGGAGGAAAGAACATGCCAAAAATGAAATCAAGCAGAACCTTGGCCAAGCGTATCAAGGTTACTGGAACCGGTAAGCTCAAAGTCAAACATGCTTACATGGGACACTTCGCACCACGCAAATCAAGAAAACAGAGAAAGCATCTCGCAAAAGCTTATTGTGTCAACAAAGTTGATATGAAGAGAATTCGCGATATGATCTGCAAATAAGGAGGAAAAACAATGAGAGTTAAAAATAGTGTCGCTACACACTCACGTAGAAAGAAAATCCTCAAAGCCGCTGAAGGTTACTTCGGTGCTAAACACCTCCTCTTCAAGACAGCTAAAGAGCAGGTCTTAAAAGGATATAAATACGCATACCAGTCAAGAAGAGACAGAAAGTCAGACTTCAGAAAACTTTGGATTAAGCGTATCAACGCTGCATGCCACATGAATGGCCTCAGCTATTCAAGATTCATCGATGGCTTAACAAAGGCTGGCGTTATCTCTAAGACTGGCGAAGGTCTTAACAGAAAAATGCTTTCCGAATTAGCTATCAACGATCCAAAGGCATTCGCTGCCCTCTGCGATACAGCTAAAAAGGCTGGTAAGTAATTTCTTGGAGATTCAGGTCTTGCTTAGGCAAGGCCTTTTCTTTTACCCACAAGAAAAAGGCGGATGAACCGCCTTCATTAATGTTCCATTTTATTCAACAGGTTTTGAATCAACTTCTGTTGCGCCTTCAGTCGAGTTAGAAGAACTGGCGGACATGGTTTGGTTCGGGTCTTCTTTTGGAGTTTCCTCATCAACATCGCAAAGCCAGTGAATTTTTTGGTTATGGCAGGTATGGACAAGGTCAACAATAAAGCAAACTAGCATAAACGGCCATAATACGCATTCAAGGATGGCAACCACTAATGGTTGAATTTTCTTTGGGCCACCATCAATACAAGAATCAACAAACATCAAAACTCTATAAACGATGTAAGCCTCTCCAAATATACAGCATAGAATCTTAAGCCATTTTGGGAAGTGTTTGTCATAATAAGAAGTAAGCATATAAAAAATCCCCTTGCCTAATTATAGGATTATTAATAAAGAGGGCAAAGGGATTTTAATTTGAGCTTATTTTATGAAAAGCTCGGCGATTTGAATTGCGTTAGTGGCAGCGCCTTTGCGGACCTGGTCACCACAGCAGAATAGAGTGATTCCATTTGGATTTATCAAATCCTCTCTAATTCTACCGACGTAGACCAAATCTTGATCGGATGTGTCTAGCGGCATTGGATAGACTTTATTCGCTGGATCATCAACAAGTTTGCAGCCTTTTTCGTGGGCGATTGCATTCTTGACAGCATCTATTGTTAAATGATCTTTAGTAACTAAGGTAACCGAGATTGAATGACTTCTAAAAACCGGAACACGCACACATGTGCAATTTACCTTAAGATCAGGTAGGTGCATGATTTTTCTTCCTTCGTTCTGCATCTTCATTTCCTCGGTTGTATATCCCGTGTCCAAGAATGAACCGATTTGCGGGATGAGATTATACGCAATCTGATATTGGAATGTCTCAGGATGTACTGGATTTCCTTCTTCAATATCTTTAACCTCTTTTGCCAATTCCTTAGGGCCATTAGCACCCGCTCCCGATGTTGCTTGATAAGTTGAAGCAACCATCGCCTGGATTTTGGACAATTTATTAATTGCGTTGATTGCAACCAAAGTAATAATGGTTGAACAATTAGGATTCGAGATGATTCCGTGATGTTTGAAAGCATCCTCAGGATTAATTTCCGGAACGACAAGCGGAACGTTAGAATCCATACGGAATGCGCTTGAGTTATCGATGAATACGCATCCAGCTTTAACAATCGCTGGCGCATATTGCTGAGCAATTTTATTCGGGGAAGCACCCAAAACGATATCAACGCCATTGAATGATTCTTCAGTGATTTCTTGAACAACCACTTCTCCGCCTTTGAAAGGGAGTTTTAGTCCTGCGCTTCTAGCGCTGGCAAGAGGAATTAATTTTGAGATTGGGAAGTTTCTTTCCTCAAGAACCTTCATCATTTCTCTACCAACAGCGCCTGTGGCGCCAAGAATGGCAACAACGAATTCTTTCATTTTCAACACTCCTTATAAAAGTTTCTGAGCATGGAGCCCGATATATAGGGAACCAAGGGCATGTTCGGCTTCCGCTGTATCAACGCCAACCATCATGTTCATTTCATCTGGTGACTGGACAATCATTTTAACGTTGATTTTCTCTTCGGCCAAAATATTCAATACCTCAGCGGATAAACCGACGTATCCAATCATGCTAAGACCGACAACCGCAACCAAGGCCATTCCTTTTTCAAAATCAACTTCGCAATCAAGTTCTTCTTTCAAATCGGAGAGAATTTTGTGAATGCATTTTGTGACGTTAGCCTCTTGGACAACGACCGTGATGTTATCCATTCCGGTTGGGATGTGCTCAACTGAAACATTGTATCTCTTAAATATTTCAAGTACATCGTAGATGAAACCAACTTGGTTAGCCATGTGCCTCTTGTATATGAAGAAGTTAACGAATCCTTTTTTGCAAGATAAACCCGTAACCGGATGATCTTGCTTCGCCTCTTCAATGATAAATGTTCCAGGGGCCGTAGGATCATTCGTGTTCTTGATGTGAATCGGGATGCCGGCTTCCTGGCAAGGTCTAACGGAATTCTGATGCAGAACATCTGCACCCATATATGACATTTCACGCAATTCTTCGTATGTAATTGATTCGATTATTTCTGCATCTTTGACGATTTTTGGGTCTGCTTTATAGATGCCAGAGACATCTGTCCAGTTTTCATAAACTTCTGCGCCTAGGAATGCGGCAAGGTATGAGCCTGTGATATCTGAACCGCCACGCGAGAATAAGTGAATATCTCCATTTGGATATGAACCATAGAATCCAGGGACTACGATTTTCCCATAAGTTTCAACCGCTTCCCTAGCGGCAATAGCGGATGATTCCTCATCCAAATCTCCATCGAATGTGAAATGGAGAATGTCTGCAGCATCGACGAATTCGAATCCAAGGCATTCCGCCATTAATCTGGCTGAGAAATATTCGCCTCTTGAAACAATCCTGTTCGTATCTGTGTCCTTATTGCAAGTGTCGAAGAATGCTTTGATTTCATCCTCAATCTTGTAGCCAAGTTTGAGATCATCCGAAATTTCTTTGTAACGAGATATGATCTCGCCTTCGATTTTGTCCTCAGGGACGCTGTATTTGTAATGCGATCTTAAAGTGTATAAGAAATCAGTGATTTTGATATCACCTTTGAATCTCTTGCCCGGGGCAGAGACGACTACAACTTGAATCTCTGGATTGGAAAGAACAATCTTTCTAACTTTTTCAAATTGTTGGGCGGATGCGAGTGATGAACCGCCAAATTTTGCAACGATCATTTTAAGACCTCCTTACATATCGTTGAGGATTAAATCCTCATACGTTTCCCTTTTAACAGCAAGCCTTGTTTTCCCATCATGGATGATCACGATAGGTGCACGAGGGATTCTGTTGTAATTACTCGACATAGAGTAATTATACGCACCTGTAACCAAAACTGCGATTAAATCTCCTCTCTTCATTTTCGGAAGCATCACATCTTCCTGAATGATATCGCCGGATTCACAGCATCTCCCAGCCACCGTGCATTTGAAATCACAAGGTGCCTCAGGATTATCAACAGAGAGGACCGTGTAAGATGATTGATAGAGGGCGTACCGAGGATTATCGGTCATTCCCCCGTCAATCGAGACGTAGTTTTTCACTCCATCGATAACCTTCACGGAACCAACTTCATATACGGTCATGCCGGCGTCGGCAACCAAACTTCTTCCCGGTTCCAAATATATTGTAGGCTTCTTAATTTTCAATGTTTTGCATTGCTTATCCAATTCAGCGCCAATGTTTTTAATGTTTTCTGTGTAGCTAATTTCCGGGTCAGTTTCAACATACCTAACGCCGAATCCACCACCCAAATTCAGAACATCAGTCTCCAAATCAAATTTATTTTTCATGTCGGCAATGAATTCCATCATGATGCCAACTGCGTCGATATATGGATCGACTTCAAATATTTGTGATCCAATATGGCAATGGAATCCTTTTAGGACTACTGCATATCTCTTAAGTGCTTGCTCAACCATCTTTTCGGCCAACCCAGTCGCGATAGCTGAACCAAATTTCGAGTCGACACCACCGGTTGAGATTTTCTTGTGGGTGTGCGGATCGATACCAGGAGTGATTCTTAAAAGGATTTTCTGCTTTATCCCTTTTTCCAGGGCAATTCTTTCGATAGCATTCAATTCCTCAATTCCATCAACAACAAAATATCCGATGCCTTTATCCATTGCCAAAGCGATATCTTTGTCTGTCTTGTTGTTTCCATGGAAAAACGCTTTAGACATATCGAATCCGGCTGCAGCGGCGGTATAAAGTTCACCAGGTGAAACAATATCGGTTCCAATGCCCTCAGATGCAACAATCCTATACAGTTCTTTAAAACTGCATGCTTTTGAAGCATATAGAGGCATAGAACCTTCACCGAAATATTCTTTCATCGCGGTTTTATATTCATTGATATGGTCTCTGATTTTATTCTCATCCAAAAGGAAAACGGGGGTTCCGTGTTCTTTTATTATTTTTTTAACATCTACACCGGCAAAGCATAATTTACCGTTATCAACCGTTACATTATCGTGAAGTATCTCTTTCATAACGTCTCCTCAAAAAATTTACGAAGTCTTTCAACCGCCTCTAAAGTATCTTCATAACTGCCAAAGGCGGTTAAACGGAAGAAGCCTTCTCCATTCTTTCCGAAACCAGAACCTGGTGTGCCAACAATTTGAACTTCATTTAACAGTTTATCGAAGAATTCCCAAGATGACATTCCATTTGGAGTTTTAAGCCAAATGTAAGGAGAAGAGACTCCGCCCGTGAAGAACACCTTTTTTTCTCTTAATAAATCCGAGATGACTTTTGCGTTCCGCATATAGTATTCAATAAGTTCATCGGATTCCTTGCGTCCTTCATCGGATAATGCGGCCTCCGCACCTCTTTGGATGATATAAGGAACACCGTTGAATTTTGTGGCTTGTCTTCTTGCCCACATGGCATTGAGAGATGTTTCACCAACCATGAGTTCGGTAGGAACGATGGTCCATGAGCAACGAGTTCCGGTGAAGCCTGCGCTTTTGGATAAAGAGCAGATTTCGATGGCGCACTTTTTAGCCCCTTCTATCTCGTATATTGAGCGCGGTTCGTCTCCGCTGATATATGCTTCATATGCCGAATCAAAAATAATGATTGATTCCGTTTCATCCGCAAATTTAACCCATTTGGTCAACTGTTCTTTGGTGTAGACCGCTCCAGTTGGATTATTTGGGGAACATATGTAAATTACAAAGTTCTTTCCTTTTATATTGTCCGGTAATGGTGCAAACAAATTGGTTTCATTAGCATCGATAAATGTAGCGTGTCTACCGCACATAACGTTCGAATCAAGGTAAACCGGGTACACAGGATCTGGGATAAGGATTTCGTTATCTCCGAATATCTCAACTATATTTCCGCAGTCTGATTTAGCTCCGTCTGAAACAAATACATCATCGGCCCTTAGCGAAACGTTGCACCTTTTACTGTAATGAGACACTATTGCTTCCCTTAAGAAATCATACCCGTATTCCGGAGGATAACCCTTAAAAGTATCCTTTTGTCCCATTTCTTCTACAGCTTTAGCCATAGCGTCAATAACGGTTTTTGTTAAAGGCTGCGTAACATCACCGATACCCAAACGAATGATCTTCTTATCAGGATTCACTAAAGAATACGCTTTAACGCGCTTTGCAATTTCAGAGAATAGATAATTCTTTACGAGGTTGTTGTAATTACCATTAATTTTAACACTCATAATCGTACACTCCTTCGTAAACTTTTTTGGCCGGCCCTTCCATCAAAACATTTAACGAATGGTCAACCGTAATTTTCAATATCCCACCTAGAAGATGAATGGTAATCGCCTTATCGTAATCACAATAATTATTGAGAACCGAGGAAACGGCAGCTGCACAAGCACCCGTTCCGCAAGCCCACGTTTCTCCACTGCCTCTTTCCCAAACTCTCATATCGAGTGTGGTTCTATCTATGACATGAATAAATTCTGCATTGACTCTTTCGGGGAACAATTGATCATTTTCGAATTTAGGGCCAAGAACCGTTAAATCCAGTTTCTTAACGTCATCAACGTATGTGACACAATGAGGATTCCCCATGCTTACACACGTAATTTTATATGCCACTCCAGCAATCTGGACTTCTTTATTAATGAGCGTTCTAGAATCGCTTAACACCGGTATGTCTTCTTTATTCAACTTAGCCTGTCCCATGTGAACGATAACGGTTTGAACCTTGCCTTCTACGATATTTAACTTCAAATGCTTAATGCCGCTTAAGGTTTCAATGGATAATTCAGTCGATTCTGTATATCCACTATCATATACATATTTGCCAACGCATCTTATGGCGTTGCCACACATTTTTCCTTCGCTGCCATCGAGATTGAACATTCGCATTTTGAAATCAGCAACTTGGGAAGGACAAATCAAAACAAGTCCATCACTTCCGACTGAGAAATGTCTAGGGGACATGGCCTTTGCAAGTTCGCTAGGATTATCGATATTCGTTTTTAGGCAATCGATATAGATGTAATCGTTCGCGCAACCTTGCATCTTAATGAAAGGTATCTTCATTTCAAAGTATCCTTCATCTCGTATAAGCCCGCTTTTTTGCCAACGATAAATTCAGCTGCCTTTAAAGCGCCGTCGGCAAACAGAGTGCGGTCGTATGCCTCGTGTTTTAATGTGATCGATTCCAAACCAGTAGAAATTATGATTTCGTGAATTCCCACAATGTTCCCGATTCTTATTGATTGAATGCCAATATCATTCGGATCACGCTTTCCATAACCGCTACGACCCGTAACGATATTTGCGTTTGGTCTAACATCTTTTAATGATTTAGCGAGTAATAAAGCAGTCCCAGATGGTGCATCTAGCTTTTGGTCGTGATGCGTTTCTACGATTTCAATTTCGGAATTTGGGAGTACAGATGCCACCTTCTTTGCAGATTCGGCAAGTACGGCAATGCCGATTGACATGTTATATGAGAAGAAAACAGGTATGACTTCAGCCGCTTCCTCTATTAATTTTCTTTCTTCCTCGGTTTGCCCCGTTGTTGCAATGACCAAAGGCAACTTCTTGGAAACTGCATAAGAAACAAGTTCTTTTGTTGCGCTGTGATGAGAGAAATCGACGATAACATCCGCATCACCACCATAAGAATTAAGAGTTGGGTATTCAGCACTTAATTTGTCTACTCCAACAATTTCGTTGTTTCCAGCCTTCTTTATGATGGCTTGACCCATTCTTCCTTTTGAACCATTTAAAATAATTTTCATACGTAGCTCCTTATAGTTTGAATCCGACATTGATAAGCTGTGTTTTTAAATTAGCGCGCTTCTCCTCGCCAGTAGGGACTAAAGGCAGCCTAAGATCAAGATCGCAATAACCCAACATATGCATGGCTTCCTTCACAGGAATTGGGCTAACATCCGAGAATAACGCTTTGATGAGCGGCATACATCTTTCTTGAATGGTTCTTCCTTTTGCATAATCGCCTGCAAGCATAGCATCGGTTAACTCAACGGTTTCCATTGGGCAAACATTTGCTAAAACAGAAATAACACCTAAACATCCCATCTCCATCATGGAGACGATTTGGTCATCGTTTCCGCTGTAATAATTAAGCTCTGGGGCGAGTTCCATGGTCTTTTTAAGTTTTTCTAAATTGCCACTAGCTTCTTTGACAGATGTAACGTTTGGAATCTTAGCCAATTCAGCATATGTTTCAGGCTCAATGTTAACTGACGTTCTTGACGGAACGTTATATAAGATAACAGGCTTAGTTGAAGCGTTAGCCATTGCCGTAAAATGGGCAATCAAGCCGGCTTGAGATGTCTTATTATAATAAGGTGTAACCATTAGAACCGCATCACATCCCCTGTCACAAGCGCCTTTTGTCAATCTGCAGCCGTGCCTAGTGTCGTTAGAACCGGTTCCTGCAATGACAGGAATTCGATGGTTAACCACTTTTACGGCATATTCGATCAAATCCCACTGCTCTTCATCGGTTAATGTTGAACATTCACCAGTTGTACCGGCAACAACAACCGCGTTAACGCCTCTTGAAATCTGCTCCTCTAATAGTGAACGGAAGGCTTCATAATCAATCTCGCCATTCTTAAATGGTGTAATGATTGCTGTAGCCGTTCCTTTAAAAATTATGTCTTTCTTCATGATGCACCTCTTTTAAATAAAACGGGATTGCACGCTCAATGCAACCCCATTAAAAGTTCGGTGTCCATTGAATAGCGCCTCTACGTGACGTAGGAGTCCACTGGAGTATTTCTCCGCGGCCCAATCAACCTAGATGTCTCTAGATCGTTTCGGCAATCTCGCCTTTCACCAACTTCTCAGGGTACCCCCTCCATTGGTTACTAATCTTGATTGCGCCTCTATCAATCCGCTGAAAGTTTATCTTATGTAAATAAGATGTAAAGAATTTTTTATATATTTACAGGAAAAACGCATTAATGTGTTCATTTTTATACGGAACACACATTCGATTAATTATTTATTCCCAATTAAGCCACTCATATGTTTTTGCTGGATTTCTTGGAAAATTGCTGATGGTATTTCTCGATTCATTCTTTATTTACCCCAGCAATAATAACCGTGGAATGTTTGTTACCAAGTCAGGTTTTTTAACGTTGATATAGATGTTTATACATCAAAACATTTTTTGATTAACCATTGTCTTTATTTAAGAAGTATGTATTCTTTTCTCATAATCACCTTGTGAGGTTAGCAAACAATGAAAACCAAAATATTACGTATACTTGAGAAAAATGCTCACATATCAACTTCAGAAATTGCAAAGATGATTGGAGAAGAGGAATCTGCAGTCATCCAAGCAATCGGCGAGATGGAAGCCGATAAAATCATCTGTGGATATGGCGCAATAATCAACTGGGACAAGATAACAGATGAAAAGGTAAATGCGCTCATAGAGGTTAAGGTGGTTCCACAAAGAGGGAGCGGTTTTGATAGAATCGCAAATAGAATCGCAAAATATAACGAAGTGAGTTCGGTCTATTTGATGTCTGGAACATACGATTTTTGTGTACAAATCCAATCAAAAAGCATGAAGGAAGTGTCTGAGTTCGTCTTCAATAAACTTTCCGCTTTGGATTCAATTCAAAGCACCGCCACCCACTTTGTACTGAAGAAATACAAAGATAATGGCGTTATCCTAGAAGATGAAAAAGTCGACCATAGAGAGATGTTAGAAATATGAGAGACTTCCTAAACGATAAACTTAAAGATATAAAACCTTCCGGAATAAGAAAGTTCTTTGATATCGCCAATAAAATACCCGATTGCGTGTCGCTCGGAGTTGGTGAACCTGATTTCGACACCCCTTGGCATATCACAGAAGAGGGAATCTATTCGCTAGAGAAAGGTTACACCTTCTACACCTCAAACCAAGGCATGCCAGAGCTCAGAGAAGAGATAGCTAGGTGGAACAAAAGAAAATATAACCTCAACTACACAAAGGACGAAATAATCGTTACATGCGGAGGCTCTGAAGCAATAGATATAGCTTTAAGAGCAACCACAAACCCAGGTGATGAAGTCATTATTCTTGAGCCATGCTACGTCTGTTACGAGCCGGACGTCATACTAGCCGGAGGATGCGTAAAGAAGATAAGACTCCAGGAGAAAAACCAGTTCAGGTTGACCCCTGAAGAACTTGAGGCGGCCATCGGCCCTAAAACAAAGACATTAGTCATGAATTTCCCAAACAATCCAACGGGAGGGATCATGACAAAAGAAGATCTCGAGAAAATCAGTGAAGTCCTCATCAAGCACGATATGCTCGTGATATCAGACGAGATATACTCCGAATTAACATACTTAGGAACCCACACATCAATTGGATCGCTTCCTGGCATGAAAGAAAGAACTATTGTTGTAAACGGTTTTTCCAAAGCCTATTCCATGACCGGTTGGAGACTCGGATATGTCATGGGGCCGGAATCAATAATGAGTCAGATGAGAAAAATTCATCAATTCGTCATCATGTGCGCATCCACCCCATCTCAATACGCTGGCATTGAAGCGCTTAAACATGGAGACGACGATATAGTTGCCATGAGGGAAGAATATGACAACAGGAGGCACTATCTCCTCTCCGAATTTAAGAGGCTCGGTTTACCATGCTTCGAGCCTAGAGGGGCATTCTACATTTTCCCGAACATCTCGAAATACGGGATGACAAGTGAGGAGTTCGCAACAGACCTGCTCAAGAAAGAGCATGTCGTCGTTGTTCCTGGCACAGCGTTTGGAGACTCGGGAGAAGGATTTGTAAGAATATCTTATGCCTATAGTTTAGAATCTTTAGAGGAAGCTATTAGGCGTATTGAAAAATACTTAAGAGAAAATTTTAAAAAATAGGATACCTAAAAGGTATCCTTTTTATTGTTATTCTTTCGGAGGGGTTCCCGCATCCTCAGGAGTCGAGTTGTTATATATAACTTCTCCGTTTTTGATGAAAGTTGATCTAACCCCTTTTACACATGCCTCAACCTGAGATTGCCAATCCCATTTCGATTCGAAATATTCGCAATCCTTAATTCTTGGTTTGGTCTTTGGTTTTTTAGGGGTGAAGATGGTGCAACAATCCTCATATGGCCTAATGCTAATCTCATAAGTGTTGATACGTTTTGCGATATCGATGCACTCATTCTTGTCCATAACGGCCAAAGGGCGGATTATCGGATAATTCGTTACATCGTTAATGGCAATCATGGATTCGAGAGTCTGAGATGCTACTTGACCTACGGATTCTCCAGTAGCAATGCCATGGCAATTGTGGTCTTTTGCGACAAGTGTAGCGATTCTCATCATCATTCTGCGCATGATTGTGATGCAATACGGCTCATCAACATGCTCATAGATAGCAAGCTGCAATTCGGTGAATGGAACAATGTTGAGTTTAACGTCCTCTTGATATGTGTTAAGGACTTTAATGATATCGGTTAGCTTATCAATAACCGCATCAGAGGTATATGGCGGGGAGGCAAAATGCAAAGCCTCAATTTTTATTCCACGTCGAATCAACTGATAGGCAGCCACAGGAGAATCGATGCCACCCGATAAAAGAAGCATGACCTTTCCGTTCATTCCAAGCGGATAGCCGCCGCATCCTTTGAATTCATGGCAAGAGATACAGGCGCACGATTCCCTAATATCGACAGTTATTGTGATATCCGGGTTATGGAGGTCAACAGTATATTTCTTAGTTTGGAGAATCGGACCGGCAACAGCGTTGCAGATTCCATATGAATCAAGTGGGAAACGTTTATCCGCTCTTTTAGCTTTCACTTTGAAGGTTGACCCCTCCTCTGACTGAATGAGTTCTAACGCAGCGCTTTCAATAATTTCAATTGATTTCTCGACAATAACAACAGGCGTAATGCGTTGAATGCCGGATATTTCTTGGAGTCTGATAACAAGATCCTGAACATCATAGTCTTCTGTGGTTACATATGTGTGATCTCTATCACATGTAACTTTAGATTCCGGGAAAGAATTAGAAAGAGCGTGTCTGATGTTTCTATTCAAACAGCTTATGAATAATTTTTTGTTTTCACCTTTAGTGGAGAGTTCTCCGTAGTGAATCATAATATATGAATATTTCATTTAACGAAATCCCTTCCGGCAGTTGTTGCCAAAATATCTTTTAAGGTTTTAACGAATGTGTCAATTTCTTCTATCGTATTTGAAGGCGAAATCGAAACCCTGATAGAGTTTCTCGCCTCCACTTCTGTCTTGCCCATCGCAAGAAGAACATAAGAGATTGGTTCCCCTTTTGAGGAGCATGCTGAAACGCTTGAAACATAGATTTCTTTTTGCGATAAAGCTTCAAGTACTACTGAAGATTTATGCTTTTCCAAAGAAAAATTGAGGACGTAAGGGGACGAATCGGCCGGAGAATTAATTTCAATCTCATCGATGCTTGATAGCTCTTCTGCCAAATGCTTTTTTAATGCCGAGACAAGGGAAATGTTTTTTGGCATGTCCTTCAAGGATTTGTCTAAGGCCAAATTCATGCAAAGGGATCCTGCTAGATCAACGGTGCCGGCTCTAAACCCAAACTCCTGCTCGCCACCATCAAATAGAGGTAGAAATTGAATGTTCTTCTTATATAGGAGTGCACCGTTACCTTTCAATCCGCCTATCTTGTGAGACGAGAATGAAATAAGATCAATTTTAGAATAATCCAATTTCACTTTGGCAATTGCTTGGGTGACGTCGCTATGGAAAAAAGCTTTTGGGTACTTATGAACTATCTCCGCGTATTTATCGACCGGAAATATGGATCCGATTTCGTTATTAACGGCCATAATCGACACGAGAATTGTGTCTTTGTTCATTGCTTCTTCTAATGTAGATGGATCAACATACCCGTCTTTGTTTATTGTCAGATATTTAACTTCGAATCCTTCTTGCTCAAGCTCTTTGAACGCATTGAGAACGGATGGGTGTTCCACTGCACTTGTAATAATTCTTTTGCCGCGATTCGAATATTTGCGAGCAATTCCTTTTATAATCAGGTTATTCGATTCAGAAGCACAACTTGTAAAAATCATTTCATGAGTATTCTTGATGTTAAGCAATGTTTTTATATGTTCCCTAGCATTATCAAGTTTCCTCATTGAAGCTCTACCGAGCGCATGAGACGAGGAGGTGTTGGCAAAAGACTCCAAAGAGATTTTGGAGAATAAATCTAAAACTTCAGGGTACGGCCTAGTGGTTGCGGCGTTATCAAAATAAATCATCTTTGCTATTTCTTTGTTTGCTCATTTTCTTCGGTCTGTGCCATCGACGCTAAAACGACCACAGATTTTTTGAAATCACCATCGAAGAAAAACGTTTCCGCCTGTTTTATTGTGTTATCCACATTTGGATTTGGAGCTCTATGTCTATTGGCGATTATGATAGCTTTCTCTGCTTCTCCCATTTCTTCCAAGGTTTTGTTGACCTCACCAATAAGCTCATCGCCTTCTTTGACAATTCTCTGATGACGGGATTCAACTTGTTTTATGTCGATTGGTTTTGCATGAATAAGATTGTTCAATTCGTTGAAGGTGTTGTAGAGATTATCGAGAGGATCGTTAAATTTAGCACTGACGGATTCAAGTCTCATATCGTTAACTACACATTCTGCGTCTCTAACTTTAGCATAATACTCATATAAGTCTTCCTGTGCCTCTTCAACTTCTCTCTTCATGGAAAGGAGGTATTCCTTAAATGAATCCAATGCGTCTTTTGTGTTTTTGGTTTCGACTTTTAATGAGCGAACTTTCGTCAAAAGAACAGAATAAGGTTGCTTAGTTGCACTGTTGATAAACGAATCAAGATTTCTCTTTGTTGCAGAAGCCTTATCGATCAATGTCTTGATTTTAGAAATCTTTTGATCATCGTTTTCATCTATTAAATAAATATCTCTCAGGCCGGAGAGACTGTTGGTTAGACGGATGAATTCGGTTTGCACTTCTTGTTGAGATTTCGCGGCAGGTTCCATCTCTTGCACGAACGAATCTTTAGCATCGCATTCCTCGTCAAATCTTTTTAAACAATCCTCAATTGTTGCATGGATTTCATTAATGGATTCCTTGACGCCTGCAAGATTCAATGTTTTGACTTGATTGCACAATGCAGCAACTTTTCCATTTAAATCGTCAATTGTTGTTAGCGTGCAAATGTGGACAAGGGGGATGCCAGATTTTGTAAGTTCCTCATAACGATTTTTTAACGAGGCAATATTATCTGGAAGAACCGATGTAAGCTGAACGCAAAATTCTGGCAGCATCGAAAGACCGTTTTGAATGAGGCTGATTGCAGGTTCAATTTTTTCCTTAAGGATAGCCTTAGCCTCTTCGTATCTAGCGCTTTCGATATCGTTGTCACATTGTTCGAAGTTCTCGTCCAGCAATTTGAAGACGGTCTCGAAAACACTCACAACAAGACTCAAATCTGATGAATTGTTGTTATAGATGATTTTGACTTGCCTAAGTTGCCCTCTTAAGGAACTGAGTAAATCATTGCATTCATTTTCAATTACAAATTTCTTTTTAAGATCCTTATGCAGATTGTCAACGCTTTCGCAGTATGAGTTCACAATGCCCCTAACAAGCGGAATGGTTTCTCTTAATTCGTTATATCTACCGTCTTGGGCTAGCATCCTGAGTTTTTTCATTCTTGACTCTAGGTCGGCGTCGCTTACATCGCGAATGTCCTTATATCTCCGTTGGAATTCACCAAAATCGTTTATATACACAAGGTTTAAATTTGAAATCGTCTCAAGCCTTTTGATCATGGTGTTGAGATCGCCAAATAACAAACCGTGATAAGTGTTGTATTTGCCATTTAAATCAGCAACCTGTTTTTTAAGCCTCATCCTCTTAATAACAGTAAGATAGAGGACCACGGCAACTGCAGCAATTACAATCAGGCCTATAACAACGAAGACAATGATGAATGGATTAAACTGGCTAGAATCGTCAGCAAGAAGTAAGAAAGGGATACTATTAATAAACATATTAATAAATATACACTAAACACTATAAAAACACCTAGATTTTCAAGCGCGAAATATAAAATGAAACGCAAAATGGGCAAAAGATTAAATTTCAGACGAATTTTGTTGACGAGGAGCGGTTGGATATTTATTGTATTAGACGCGTGAAAAGTTAGCAGGTTTTTACGTTTCCGTCTGACGTCCCTCAATTAATACAGTAAGCCCAGCTAAAGTGGCCGAAGGAGAGACACCCGGGAAATGGGAAAAACATCCAACACTTTGTTCCGCAAAGAAAGGAGACATTTTAGATATGTCAAGATACACAGGTTCCACATGGAAGAAATCACGTCACCTCTCATTCTCTATTTTAGAGACAGGTGATGAGCTCAAGAAGAGAGCTTATGGTCCAGGCCAGCACGGTCAGGACAGAAAGAGAAAACCATCAGAGTATGGTTCTCAGTTAGCTGAAAAGCAGAAACTCCGTAACTATTACGGCGTCTCAGAAAAGCAATTCAGACGTCTCTTCATGATTGCTAAAGCAGATAAGACCACAGTTACAGGTCTTGCATTCTTCAGAATCCTTGAATCCAGACTCGACAACCTCGTCTACAGAATGGGCTTCGCTCGCACACGTGCAGCTGCTCGTCAGTTAGTAAATCACGGCCACGTCACAGTCAACGGCAAGAAAGTCGACATCCCTTCATACTTATGCAAGGTCGGCGATGTCGTCGCATTCAAGGAAACATCCCCATTAAAGGTTGTTAAAGAATCAGTCGAAGGCAAGCCAACAATCCCAGGTTTCGTTACAGTCGAAGCTGAAAAATTCTCAGGCGTCTTCGCAAGACTCCCAGAAAGAAACGAACTTCCAAAAGACATCAACGAAGCTCAGATCATCGAATACTACAACAGACTTCTCTAATCCGTTGCAAGACTCAGATCAAAAAAACGCATCCATTCGTGGGTGCGTTTTCTTTTGTTAAAATGGTCAAATAAAAAAGGGCCCAATAAATGGACCCGAAAATCAATAATCGATTTTGAAGAACAACGTTTTGTATGTTGGGTAGGTGAACAGGTCGGTTGATAGCAATCCTTCAATCGCATCATATTTAGCTCTGATCGATTCGTGAAGCGGAACACCATTCTTCAAGAGGAAGAGGCCTCTTTCTTTATAGGTTTCAATCTTCATTGCTTCGGCGATTACATTGTCAAGAGCGGCAACTTCTTTAGACGATTCATCTACAAACGCCTTTAATTTATTGATGGTATCTTTAAAATACTCAGGCATGAATTCTCCGGTACGAGCTAGAGCAGCGATGTTCTCGCTTATAACAGGATAGACCTTTGTTTTCATCATATCGGTAAGAGTCTTGAGTTCTATTCTCTTTATCTTTGAATATGATTCGAACATGACGTCAAGCCTCGCTGATACCTCATCATTGGAGAAAGCACCCTCTTTGACTAATACATCACAAGAATTATGCTCCTCGGCATATTTGACGGTTTCAACCCACGTCTTGATATTTAATAACCCGCGTTTATTGGCTTCTCCAACCCAAGCGTCAGCATAGCCATCGCCTCCGAAGATAATGCGCTTATGTTCTTTAACAATTCTAACGCAGATATCAAGGGCGGCTTTTCTGATGTCCTGGCGATACTTATGAGATTCGATCTCGTCAGCAATCTCGTTCAAAGATTCGGCCATGATTGAATTCAAAGCGACATTAAGGTACCCAGCAGACATACTTGATCCGAGAGCACGGACTTCAAATTTGTTACCAGTGAAGGCAATCGGCGAAGTCCTATTTCTATCGGAATTATCACGCGGCAAATAGCTTAGATTTGAGATGCCAAAGTCTTTAAGAGAATTCTTGGCATATGTTTTTGGCTGATCCTCAACGAGTGAGAAAAGCACATCTTCAACAACGCTTCCTAAGAATATGGAAATGATAGCAGGAGGTGCCTCATTAGCGCCCAAGCGGTAATCGTTTCCTGGGCAAGAAGAGAAAAGGCGAATCAATTCTGGGTGTGTGTCAACGGCTTTAATGAATGCGCAAACGAAAGTGAGGAACTGAACATTCTCATGTGGGTTCTTCCCTGGATCAAATAGGTTAACTCCGGTGTTTGTGGATAAGCTCCAGTTGTTGTGTTTTCCTGAACCGTTAATGCCGGCAAATGGTTTTTCGTGCAATAAGCAAACCAAATCGTGTTTAAGTGCGGTTTTCTGCAAAACCTCCATAATGATCTGGTTCTGGTCGACGGCAATATTTGTGTCGGCATAGATAGGAGCAAGTTCGAACTGACCAGGCGCAACTTCATTGTGTTCCGTCTTTGCGAAGATGCCTAATTTCCACAAAGCAGCGTCAACATCTTTCATAAACGCTTTAACTCTAGTCGGAATTGTACCGAAATAATGGGTGGATAATTCTTGACCTTTAGGAGGCAAGGCACCAATGATTGTTTTACCTGTTACAACAAGATCTTCTCTCTTTAAAAAGTCTTCTTTAGCAACGAGGAAGTATTCCTGTTCAAGGCCAACTGACGATGTAACATGTGTTACGCTCTTATCTCCGAAAGCATTGATAACCCTGCAAGATGCTTTAGAGACTGCATCCATAGATTTAAGTAAAGGTCCTTTGAAATCAAGAGCTTCGCCTTTATATGAAACAAAAATTGTAGGAATGCATAACGTATCGTCCTTAATGAAGGCCGGGGATGTGCAATCCCAATAAGTGTATCCGCGCGCTTCAAATGTTGCGCGAAGACCACCACTAGGGAACGAAGATGCGTCAGGTTCGCCTTTGATAAGATTCTTTCCAGAGAACTTTGAGATTGGCAATCCTTCTTTGTCCATGTCAAGGAATGAATCGTGTTTCTCTGCTGTTACGCCGGTAAGAGGCTGGAACCAATGGGTGTAATGTGTACAACCTTTAGATAACGCCCATGTTTTCATTTCGTGAGCGATTACATCTGCGGTCTCTCTATCAAGAGCGGCCTTTTCGTTCATTGTGTCGACCCATTTCTTATAGACAGGAGATGGAAGAAGTTCTTTCATCTTCTTATCATCAAATACGTCTGAGCCAAATTCTTCGACTATTTTTTCCATAATTCTTTTCTCCTA
>CAVIJK010000017.1:0-37593 GCA_963643345.1 bacterium
TTCTATAATAGAATACGATATGGAAAATAGAACTAACACGGCAGTCATCGAAATTAGCGATGCATCAGTAAAATTCGCAGTGGGTTACTGCATCAACAAGAAACCTGTTGTCGTATATACAAAAGAAGAGAAATTGCCCGATGGCGCAGTCATTAAGGGAAGAATCATTAATGATGCGTTGGTTAAGGAAACCGTTTCTAGATTCCTTAATATTGATGACGAGTCTGTTAGAAGAAAAGTCAATGATATTACCACAATCGTCATTCCGCCTTTGGGCTTTAAGAATTATGTCACGGACAAGAGCACGCTCGGTTCTGATCAAAACGGAATCATATGTCCGCAAGATTTGCTCAATATAATCAATCAGGCCCATAAGCTTAAGATACCGGAAGGTTCCGCCTTGGTCGGAGTCATTCCATCCAAGTTCATCGTTGATGACAAGGCCGTGCTTAAAGAAAATCTCTATGGCTACAGGGGCAAGGAGCTCAAAGCGAGACTTTACCTCCATACCGTTCTCTTAGATGTTCTCAATGAACAAAAAATTACGGTTCAGCAGGCAGGATTCAGAACTGATACGGCATGCGTTTCTACATACTGCGCAACTTCCTTGATCGGAGAAGAGCCGGATTGCCCACCATATTATTTCTATGTGGATTTCGGGGCGAGATTAACGACGGTTACCGTGGTGAATGATAAGAAATCCCCATATGTTTCAACAACATTCGCTTCCTGCGGCGGGGATGACCTCACAACCTATATCGCAAACCATTTGCTTCTCGACCAAAAAGAAGCCGAGATGCTCAAAATTAAATATGGTTATTCCGTTAAGCCTTATGCCTTCCAACTCCCGATTTGGGAAGGTTGCAATTTGAGAGGGGAAAAAGTGAAGATTACCCAGAATGACTTGAATGAGGTACTAAAAGGATTTTTCGGAGAACTGAATCAATTCATGTCAAATGCAATCAAGACCATTTGTGAAACGGGTAAAGTAACTAAACAGCACGAGTTCCCGCTCTATTGCGGTGGCGGAGCAACAAAATTGCGTGGCTTCAAAGAACTCATCTCCCCATTAAAGAATTTGATTGGGGACATAAAACTCTACGTGCCAAAAGTGCCGGGCGCTAGAGATCCAGGCATGATTAACCTATTAGGCTTAATCGCCATAAACGGAGACAGCAAAGAGCACACTGACGGATCATTCCGTGGCATGTCTACGCTAGTTAGACAATAAGGAGAGACAAGATGGAACTTTCTCAAGAAAAATTGGATGAAATACGCGACCTCGATAATTTCGATGCTGTCGTTAAAATTACGGTCATAGGCGTAGGCGGCGCTGGAAACAATGCCGTCAACCGCATGATTGATGAAGAGATTTCTAATGTCACCTTTTATGTCGCCAATACCGACAAGCAGGCTTTATCAACAAGCAAATGCCCTAATCGAATTATTCTCGGCGATGAGACCGCACGTGGTTTAGGAGCGGGCGCCAATCCGGAAGTTGGGAGAAAAGCGGCCGAATTCTCAGCAGACAAAATTCGCGAGATAGTGGAGGGGACAGACCTCGTCTTTATTGCAGCCGGCATGGGAAAAGGCACTGGAACCGGTGCTGCTCCAGTCATTGCTAAACTTGCAAAAGAAGCGGGTGCTTTAACGATTGCCATCGTCACAAGACCGTTTACGGTTGAAGGCAATCAAAGGAATGACAATGCCGCTAAGGGATTGAACGAATTAAAAGAAGTGGTCGACTCGATCATGGTTGTTTCCAATGACAAACTCCTTCAGACATCTGGCGGACTTGATATCGGTGAGGCTTTCGCAGAATCCGACAAGATACTTGCTCAATCCGTGAAGACTGTCTGCGATTTGGTTAACCTCCCAGGCTTCATGAATCTCGACTTCGCCGACTTGAAAACAACTTTAGAGAACGCAGGGCCAACTCTTATCGGTTTTGGCACCGGAACCGGAGAAAACAAGACGGAGGAGGCAGTCCAGAACGCACTTAATATGAGCCTTTTGGAAACCTCGATTGTCGGAGCAAAACGCGCTATTTGCAACGTTGCTTGTGGCAAAGGCGTTACTTTATACCAAGCTCAGGAATGCTTGGAGAAAATCAAAGAACAGACCGGAGGGGATGTCGATATTAAGATGGGATATTCCATGAATCCATATATTCAGGATTCCATTATGCTCAGTGTTGTCGTTGCCGGATTTGATGATATTGATTTAACTAAAAACCCGGTTCAGAACCCAATGCAAATGGGTGCTCCAATCCAACCGATAAAGAGCGAAAAAACCGCTCCATCGATGGAAACCGAGAGCATCATGGATATTCTTAAACCGAACATTCATTAAAAACCATTCTTTATTAAAAGAATTGCAAATGCGCCAACTTACCTCTATATTAATTGCGGCTGAGAAATAGACAACGCCTAGTAGCAAGTACTGAGAGAGCCTCTTGGATGAGAACGGGGCACGCGAAAGGTTATCACTATTGAGCCTGCTAACCGAACAGAGTAAGTTAACCGATGCTAGCGTTAATAGCGAATCGAGTGTAGATAGTTTTATCTAAACTAAGGTGGTACCACGCAAGCGAAGCGTCCTTAGATGGGGCGCTTTTTATATTTTAGGAGGATATTATGAGCGAATTAAAAGACACGTTGCTTATGCCAAAAGGCGGATTTGAAATGCGCGCAGGCTTAACAACAAAAGAACCATTGATGCTCAAGAAATGGGATGAATTGCGACTTTACGAAGAGATGAACAAAAACAGGGAAGGCTGTGAGGAATTCCTTCTTCACGATGGCCCTCCATATGCAAACGGCGATATTCACTGCGGCCATATGCTTAATAGAATGCTCAAGGACTTTGCCATCCGTTATCACAACATGGCCGGCTACAAGACCCCATTCATTTTCGGTTGGGACACTCATGGCCTTCCAATCGAGGTTAAGGTTACCAAATCGGGAGTTAACCGCAAGGCGATGTCTGTTGCGGATTTCCGTTCGTTGTGCGATGCCTATGCCAAGACGCAGGTTGAACATCAAAAAGCACAGGTTAGCCGTTTAGGCTGCTTAGGCGATTATGATCATCCATATATGACCTTGCTTCCGGAATTTGAGGCTAGGCAAATCGACGTCTTTGCCAAAATGGCTTTAGACGGACTTATCTATAAAGGTGAGAAACCTGTCTATTGGTCGTGGTCATCAGAGTCCGCTTTAGCAGAGGCGGAAGTCGAATACGCTGATGTTCCGGCTAGGACAATGTATGTCTATTTTGATATGGTGGATTCGAAAGGCCTATTGCCAGATGATGCCAAAATCATCATTTGGACAACTACCCCATGGACCATTCCGTCCAATAGAGGCATCACTCTCAATCCACGATTTGAATACGGATTATTCAACACGAATAAAGGCAAATTTGTCTTCCTTACTTCATTAAAAGACAAACTCACAGAAGAAATCGGATTCGAACGTTGCGAACTCCTAAAGACCTTTAAAGGCCAGGAACTCGATCGCTGCATTGCTAAACACCCATTCCTTGACCAGGAATCGCTTATCATGAACGCCAACTTCGTCACAGATGATTCGGGCACAGGTTGCGTTCATACCGACCCTGACCACGGTCTCGACGACTTTAATTGCTGTATGAAATATGGCATCAAACCATCCGGGAAAGTCGATGACAAAGGCTATATGCATGAAGGGAAGGGAAGTCCGTTGGATGGACTCTTCTATGAAGAAGGAAACGATAAAGTCGTGGAGATTCTAGCCGCAAACGGACATCTCTTGAAAGAAGTAGATATCGTTCACTCCTATCCACATGACTGGAGAACGCATAAGCCGGTTATCTTTAGAGCTACTCCGCAGTGGTTCTGTTCCATCTCCCCAATAAGAGAAAAATTGCTCGAGGAAATCCACAAGATCAAATGGATTCCTGCGTGGGGTGAGACAAAGATGGTCAACATGATCACCGATCGTGCTGACTGGTGCATCTCTAGGCAGCGTGCCTGGGGCGTACCGATCCCGATTATTTATAACGAAGACGATTCCCCGATAATCGACAAGGATGTCTTCCAACACATCCGCGATTTAATCGCAAAGAACGGTTCCAATATCTGGTTCCAAAGCGACGTTAAGGATTTATTGCCAGAAGGATACTCGAATCCAAAATCTCCAAATGGCAAATTCCGCAAAGAAACCGACATCATGGACGTCTGGTTTGACTCAGGTTCCTCATGGAACGGCGTCTTAAATGAAAGAGGATTGTCATATCCTGCAGACGTTTATCTAGAAGGAAACGACCAGTATAGAGGCTGGTTCAACTCCTCACTCATCCTTTCGACCGCCTATAGCGGACATGCCCCATTTAAAACCTGCGTCACACACGGTTGGGTCATGGATGAGAACTGGTCCAAGATGTCTAAATCAAAAGGAAATGGCATCGACCCTTCTAAAGTTGCTAACCAGTTTGGCGCGGATATCTTAAGACTTTGGGCTGCCGGCGTTGATTTCGTCTCGGATGTCAGAATCTCCGAATCGATCATTGCTACGGTCTCTGACCAATATAGAAAAGTCAGAAACACCTTCAAATTCATGCTTGGAAATCTCCAGGATGGGGAAGGTGTGCCATATGTTTATCCATCGACTCAGCCAAAACTTTGGCCAGTGGACGAATGGATTCTTGCACAATACGAGTCGGTTAAGAATACGGTTCTTAAATCATATGATGAATTCCAGTATTCCAAAGCCAGCTCAGTCATGACGCAGTTTATGGTTGAACTCTCAGGCTTCTATCTCAATATTGCCAAAGACATCCTTTACTGCGATGCCAAGGATTCTGAGAGAAGGAAAGCCGTTCAGTACGTCATCTACACAATGACAAAAGGCTTATGTTTGTTGTGGAACCCGATTTTAAGCTTCACAATGGATGAGGTTTATGGATTTATCCCGGGTGTTACGAAAAAATCACCTCAATTAGACGACATGCCGAAAGAGTCGCATATTTATGGTGAGGTTGAAAAGGCCCAGTATGTCTCGTTTAACAAACTCAGAAATATCATCTTAAAGGCACTTGAGGATAAGCGCGCAGAGGGTGTTATCGGCTCATCTAGCGAAGCATCGGTTGTTGCAACGTTCGATGATGAGACACTCGTTAATGTCTTAAATTCCCTTGATTCAGATGAATTGCCAAGACTATTTGGCGCCTCATCCTTAACAATTACGGTCGGAAATCCTGCCGCAGTTGTCAGCAAAGCTACAGGAGAGAAGTGCGAAAGATGCCGCAACATCAAGTTCTCCGTCACCTCAACGGATGTCGGATGCTTGTGCTCGCGTTGTATGAAAGCACTCGGAAAGTAATTTATGGCAGATTTAGAGAAAGAAAACCAAGAAGTTGCTAAAGAAATAGAAGACGAAAACCTTGAAGCGAAAGAAGTTAAACCTGATACCAAAGACGATGATGACGAAGATGTGGATTTCAAAACTGCCTTCAAAGAGGCTTGGAAAGAACTCCACACATTCGTCCATCCGAAATGGAGCTGGAAAATGTTCTTCTTCTCGTTCGCTTGGCTTGGACTCCTTTTTATCGGAGTTGATCAGTTAAGCAAATGGTTGGTTGCCTCAGGATTCGATTTTGTCCAATATTCATCGGTACCGGTTTTCGATTGGGGCTGGGTCAGATTCGATATTGAACTCACTTACAATCAAGGTGCGGCCTTCGGAATCGGCAATGGCAAATTATGGGCTAGAATCATTTACATAATCATCTCATGGAATGCGTCAATTCTTATCGCTAGATATTGGTATCAAGGACTTCATAAGAATAATAAATTAAATAATTTCTTGTGGATGCTCGCTTTTGCGGGAGCCTTGGGAAACGCTATCGACAGGACGTTCTATTGGGAGAATACAGTTGGTTTCAGTGGAGTAATTGATTTCTTCAGCTTTACCTTCTTTAACGGAAAATGGAGCTTTGCAATCTTCAATTTCGCGGACATCTGTTTAACGGTTGCGGTGATAGTGGCACTTATTGTTATCGTCTATCGCGAAATTAAGGAATGGAAACAAAGCAAAACCATGAAAGGCGAGGATAAATAATGGACGAGTTTGTCGTCACCGAAGAATACGCGGGACGTCGCCTAGATGAGGTGCTCTCTAAAGTGGAAGTGCAACTCTCCAGAAGTAAAGTACAATCGATGATTAAGTCTGGAGACGTCTTGGTTAATTCTAAGAAAGAAAAACCAGCATATATCGTAAGACTTGCCGATTTGATAACCTATAAAAAAACTACTAAATCTTCACTAAGCGTTGTTGGGGAGGACATTCCTCTAAATGTGGTTTATGAGGATGAAGATATCATCATAATTAACAAACCTCAGGGCATGGTTGTTCACCCTGGCAATGGTCATCCGACGGGGACGCTCGTGAATGCGCTTGTCAATTACTCAGATGAGCTTGCACACAATGATGGAAATGAGTTTAGACCAGGTCTTGTGCATCGTATCGATAAAGACACTTCCGGGTTGCTCGCAATCGTAAAAAATGATTTTGCGTATGAGAAGCTCGCCGCACAACTATCCGATCATTCGATGCATCGCGAATACATTGCTTTGGTCAAAGGCTATATCGAAGAGAACGATGGTAAGATTGATGGCCCAATTGGGCGTGACCCAAAAATCAAAACTAAATTTTGTGTCAATTTAAAAAATGGAAAAGAGGCTGTTACCTACTTCCATGTCCTTAAAAGATATGCAGGCGGTTATACCTTGATTGCCTGTCGTCTGAGGACCGGGAGAACCCATCAAATCAGAGTTCATATGGATTACATCGGACACCCAGTAATCGGCGATCCGATGTACGGAAACAATAACAGAGATCTATATAACAACGGGCAGCTTCTTCATGCTTACAAATTAAGCTTCATCCATCCTAGAACAGAAAAAGAGGTAACCTTTGAGGCACCTCTTCCAGAACATTTCGTTAACGTCCTAAACGGACTCACAGAAGTGAAATGACATTCCTGAAATTGAGCTTGGCGACATTGCCGAGCTCTTTTTTTCCGAATTTTTCAATAAAGATCTTTAATGTTTCATCGATTTTTTCATTAGACGAGCCTAGAGGGAAATGCATTTCGTATTTCTTGTCCATTTCTTGCATTTTCCTTAAGAAAGAATATCTTGCGATGACGCTTGCTAGAGCAATAGATGGATAGTAGGACTCGCCTTTTGTATGGAAGACGACATTGTTAACGACCTGTTCTACATCTTTTAAATACGAGAAATACAAAGCAGGCTCCGCAAACTGGTCTTGATAGATGTGAGCTTCACCGGCTTTTGCAAGAACGTTAAGGTAGCATTGGTTGTGCATCTTGGCCTTAATCGCATTCATGTTTAGCGTATCGTGCACCTCGTTAAATTTTGAATTAGGCAATGACAATTGGGAATAAGGGAATGAATTGATTAGTTTTGGACCTATCTCTAGTATCTTCTCATCACTCATCAACTTGGAATCTGTAACGCCCAATTCCTTAAGCAGTGGGAGGTCTTCCTCCCTAACATAAGCTGCAACAACGCAAATTGGTCCAAAAACATCGCCGGTTCCTACCTCGTCGCTCCCGATTTGAGGAAATAATGATGGATAGACCGCATCATTCTTTTTGGTAACAGTGGCTTTTGCATCTTCGAAGAACATTTTGGCTTCGTTCATCGCTCTATCGCCTTGGAAGACGACTTTTCTGATGCCTTTCTTGTTCTTCTTATAGATGGCAACGGTTACCTTTTCTCCTTGAGCGAAAATATCTATGTATTCATTAGGAGACTTCGAAGAGAATTGGGAATAAAAATCCCTCATTTTCTCGTATGTCTCATCATCTATTTCTCTAGAATAAACGGTTGCTTTATCTTCCATGACTACATTTTAACACATTATCAATTCCCTTGGTCAAGAAAGCTGGAAGCACAAAAACACTAACATTATGTCCACATTAATGTGGTTTCTAGGTTATAATTTCACGTATGCAAAACGTTTACGAGAAATTTGAATTCGACAAAATTAAAGCGGAAGTGGCATCTTTCTCCCGCACCGAGGTGGCAAAGCAAAAGATCAACGACCTAGCGATGTTTCCTAATTCCATCGAAATGAGGGAAGAATTGGCAAAATTAGATGAGATGACCGTACTTCTTTTTAAGTATGGCTGTTTACCGATTTCAGTCAGCTCATCGCTAGAAAAATGCATTCACTTCGCCGAAAAAGGCGGCGTACTCGATGTAGAGGAACTCGAAAGAGTGGCAAACGATGTTTTAGAACAAAAGAGCATAAAGAACTATTTTAGGCAAGTAACGGAATCCCCTCTTTTAACTTTTTATATTTCAAATTTCCCGGATGTTGATTATATCGAAAGGAACATTCATAAGGTCATCGCGCCTGATCTTTCTATTTTCGATAACGCCTCCCCAAAACTCAAAAGCATTCGCGTCGCCATTTCAAGATGTGAAGCTGAAATGAAGAAAAAACTGGGATACATCATCGGAGACAATAGAGATTATTTGACTTCAGAGACATTAACCATGAAGAACGGCCATTATGTCATCCCTGTTGCTAACGCTTATAAGAGCAGGGTCAAGGGCATCGTTCAAGATATCTCAGGATCTGGAGAAACCACATTCATCGAGCCTGAGGTTCTTGTTGAGCTCAATAACAAGATGGCGGAACTCAAGAATGATGAAAGAGCGGAAATCAGGCGTCTATTAGCGGAATTATCAGCGGCAGTGGCTCAGGCTGGAGACAGTCTAATCCGCAACAATTTGATGATTGGATATCTAGATTTCTTGCAGTCAAAAGCACTTTATGCCGAGAAAATCGACGGAAGAATCGCTATTTTCAGCGAGAATCCGCGCGTTGAAGTCTATAACGCAAGACATCCGTTGCTCGACCCAAAGAAAGTTGTTCCAAATGATTTCGTCTTAGGGGAGAAAACATCGATGGTTATCATCTCCGGCCCTAACGCCGGTGGTAAAACCGTCGCCTTAAAGACCATAGGACTTCTTGTTCTCATGAATCAATGTGGCCTAGCTATTCCCGCAAAGCAAGGCGCCACCCTTTCATATTTCAAACACATATTCGTCGATATCGGTGATTCCCAATCCTTAAGCGACAATCTTTCGACCTTCTCCGGCCATATGAAGAACATCTCGGAGATTATGGACATAGTCGGAGGGAAAGACTTGGTCTTACTAGACGAAGTCGGCACAGGCACATCCCCTAAAGAAGGTGAAGCAATCGCTTATGCTGTCATAAACTATCTTTTGAAAAAACATGCCGTCACCATGATATCTAGCCACTTCGAAGGTCTTAAAGCCTATGCCTTATCCTGCGAAGATGTCACCAATGCTTCCATGATTTTTGATGAGGAGAATCTTTTGCCGACGTATAAACTCAAGATGGGCTTGCCTGGCGAGTCGTATGGCCTAATCGTTGCAAAGAGATTCGGTTTAAATGATGAAATCCTCAAATTAGCTCGTTCTTATTTAACCCAGCATGAAGAGGCTAGCGTAACCGAAGCCATTAAGAAACTCACCGAAGTAACGCGCAAGACCGAGGAAGAGAGGAATGAAATCGCTAAACTGAAAGCGGAACTCGATCGCAAAGAAGGGGAAATTAAATCCAAAGAATCATCTTTAGCCATGAGAGAAGAGAAATTCATGTCCGATGTCGATATGAAGAAGAAGGCGATTCTCCGCGAATATGAAGACGAACTCAATAAAATCCTTAAATCAGTCCAGTCTGGTGATGTCAAAATGCACCAGGTCATATCCGCCAAATCTCGGCTTAAAGACCTCGATATCACCAAAGAAGAACAAAAATTCACCGGTCCAGTTGAGATGGGAGACTATGTTAATATCCCATCCCTTTACGCTGCGGGCAGAGTTAAGTCGATTAATGGCAATAAGGTTGAGGTTGTATCTAAGGAAGGGATCGCTTTTAAGGTCAACATCGACAAAGTGATCAAAGTTCCCGAACCGGAAATCAAGAAGAAAACCGTTAATGGTTACGGCGTTGATTCAGTTGGTTTTGGACCATCGCTTCCTATGGAATTAAATCTTATCGGCCAGCATGTTGATGAGGCTAAACTAAATCTCGAAAACTACCTTGATAAATGCATTTTGAAGCACTACAAGAGGGTGAGGATCATCCATGGTTGGGGATCGGGCGCTTTACGCAATCTAGTCCGCAATTATTTAGATGAACATAAGAAAGACTTCGTTAAATCCTACGAAGGGGCGACCGGCGAGGAGGGCGGTGGCGGAGCCACGATCTGCTATCTCAAATAATGGCATTATCCGAACTTTTGAAATCACAAATCGCCTTATTGCCTGATAAGCCTGGCGTTTATCAGATGAAGGATGAGAATGACAAAATCATCTATATCGGCAAGGCCAAAAACCTGAAGAATCGCGTTTCTCAGTATTTTCTTCGTCCTCAATCCGGCAAAGTCCAGGCTATGGTGTCTCATGTTCACCATTTCGATTTCATAATCGTCCACACCGATAAAGAGGCTTTCATCCTCGAGATGAACATGATACAGACCCATTATCCTAGATATAACATCATGCTTATGGATGATAGTCATTATCCATATATAGCCTTAAGGAGAAGCGACGCTTATTTAACTATAGCAAGGCGCGCAACTGACAAACGTTATTTTTATTTCGGGCCGTTTCCCAACGCTGGAGACGCCTATAAGACCATCGATTTGCTGAATTCCATCTATCCGACGAGAAAATGCAAGAATCTCGGAAAGAAAGAATGCCTATATTACCATCTGGGGCAATGCCTTGCTCCTTGCGTCAATAAAATCGAGGAATCAACTTACAAGGAACTCTATGAGTCCATAAAGGGGTTTTTGGACGGCAATACTGATGATGTTAAACATAAACTCAAAGAGAGGATGCTGCAAGCCTCTGAAGAATTGAGATTCGAGGATGCCAAGTATTATAAAGACATATTGGACGCTTTAAATAGGACCATTGCAAAGCAATCTGTTGAAATCAACAGTGACAGAACCAATAGAGATGTTTTTGCCTACGCTGAAAGAGAAGGGTATGTTTGTCTATCCACGCTTACGTACAGAAAGGGGATCTTGCTTGGTAAACAAGTTCAAGTGGTGCAGTCGTTTGGCGATATCAATGAGATGATAATCGAACTCATTGAACGTTACTATCAGATGAACGATCTGCCAAATGAGGTCTCATGCAACATTCCGGGGTTCCAGGAAGATTTCAATTCCATTTATCCTGAGGCCAAAGTCATTGCCCCTAAAGAAGGGAGGCTTCTTGAACAGATAGATATGGCCGCTTTGAATGCTAGGCAAGGGTTAGATGCGCATTTCATGTCCGCAAGATTAAACGATGATAACCAAGCATTGCTCGATGAGCTTGGCAATCTATTGCACATTGATACGCCATACCGCATCGAACTTTTTGATAATTCCCATTTGCAAGGCTCATCCCCAGTCGGTGCGATGGTCTGCTTTATCAATGGCGAAAAAGCCAAAAGCATGTACAGGAAATTCCATCTGAACGAGAAAGATGCCGGAGATGATTACCACTCAATGGAAGAAGTTGTTTATCGTAGGTACTCTAGATTAAAAGAGGAAGGGTCGTCATACCCCGATTTAATCCTCGCCGATGGAGGAATCACCCAAGTTCACGCGTCTTTAGATGGACTCGCTAAAGCAGGTGTTGCCATCCCGGTCTATGGCTTATTTAAAAACGATAAGCATCAGACATCCGGAATCATCGATAAAGACGAGAATGTTTATCCTTTGGATTCGAAATCGTCTTTGTTCTTCTTGCTTATGAGAATGCAGGATGAAGTCCATAGATTCGCCATCACCTTCCACAAATCCGAAAGAGCCAAGAATATGAAGTCGTCTTTGTTTGACGATATACCGGGAATCGGAGAGAAGAGGAAAGAGATGCTCCGCAAACATTATCCGACAATTGATTCCCTGAAATCCGCTACGTATGAAGAACTGACACAATTGCTTCCTGATGAGGTCGCAAAAGCACTTTTTGATAAAATTAGTAAACTTTAAAGTTGATACATTTCACTAAAGTGTATATATTATTTAGGCGCAATTCAGTTTGCGTGGATTCCGCTCTTAGCTCAGTGGATAGAGCACATGCCTTCTAAGCCTGGGGTCACAAGTTCGAGTCTTGTAGAGCGGGCCAAAATCAAACGAAAACCTCCATTGTGGAGGTTTTTTGTTTATATGTTCTCTATTTCTCTTCTTTTGTAGCAAGAAGAACGGCCTTTCCGTATGAATCTAACTTTTTTGCGAGCTCCGATGCCGGATAGTTTCCTTTTTGCCATTCGAGGATCAGCGGAACCGAACCGTAGAAGGAATATTCAAACGCTCGCGATAAGTCGTCTTTACTGAGTCCGGGCACCATCATGTCATACAAAGACAACATCATGGGCTTTGTTAGTTCTTTGACCCTTTCTCTGAAGTGTGGGTCTCCGGTTGGGCCAAATATGACGTAAGCCATATCTTTATCGCTTAACAACTGTTCAAATTGCTTGGCAAATACGCTTTCTCTATTTGTTTTGCCGATAAAATCCTCTTCTTTGAAATTGATGTTCTTGGTGATAAATTCATCCTCTATTTCGTGCAAGACATCCAAAGGAGAACTGTAGTGGAGATAGAAAGCGCCTCTAGATATTGATGCGCCATCACAGAGTTCTTTAACACTTATCTCGGCAACATTCTTGTTCCTTATTAAATCAATAAGCGTTTTGTGCAATGCTTTTTTGGTCGCGAGCACTCTTGCATCAATTTTCTTTGTCATATGAGAATTATAAACACGGTGTGCATTATTGTTAAAGCGAAAATCCAACTACCAGCTTGTGATATTTAAGGACTTCATTTTATTAAGGAGCCCTTTAGTTACCGTGCTGTTAACTGCGGAAGTCGCTTATTTTAAAAATGAATCAAAGAAGATACAATTAGCTTAAATTTACGGGAGAAATAGCATATATGGCCAAAGTTAAACGTTATTGCGGCAATTACATTTTAGAGATAAGCGGTGGGAAAATTAAAGAATACTGCGGTAATTACCTCTATGAAGTATCCTCCGGCAAACTGAAACGTTATTGCGGTTCTTATCTCTATGAGTTTAACGGAGACGTCATCAGGGAATATTGCGGACGCAATCTGCTTGAGTTCGACGGCAGGAAAGTTAAACGTTATTGCGGCAGATATATCGCTGAAATCGAAGGAAATAAAATAAAGGAATACTGTGGAAAGTATCTATATGAGATAGACGGATTTTTGAGCCACGAGGAGTTGATGGCGTTAATCGCAATCCTGTTTGCTTGAAAATAAAAAAAGAGGCTTAGCCTCTTTGGTTTTTCTTATCCGCCATTGCTTTGTTGTAGAGTCTTTCTATCTTCCAGGCGTGGAAGTGGTCGCCCGTTATTCCAAAATACCCTTCTTCTGTTGTGAAGAGAGTTGTCTTGCCGTAGTAAAGGAGAGAGAAGAAACGGATTCTTGCAAAGCGGAAAATCCTTCCATTTATCTCAATTCTATCTTTATAGACGGTCATGCCCTGTTTTGTTGCAAGGTCATGTTTTTCGTGCGTTTCCGATTGAATCTCGTAAAGGGTTAGATCCGTTTCTTGGAAAAGAGGCTCATCATCGCCTTTTTTGCTTAGATCTTCATCGAATCTGGCTTCTTGCCATTTGCCCCAATCATAGACATTGCGGAATTTGAGCTTATCTCCTACAAGTTGGCCATATTCATCATATTTTCCGCCTACATGGCAGCACCTGCATTCAAAATGGTTGCCTTTAGACACCATCGAATCGTAAGATCCGCATTCTGGGCAGATAATCAGATAATTTTCAAGACCCTCAGCAAGGTTCTTGCCCTTATATTTGTAGTGGAGCTGCTCCTGGTGCCTTTGTGCGTTTTCATATAAGTCTCGATTGATGATATCGGTTATTTCTTCCGCACTCATTTGGGCGAGTTGTTCTGAAGAATATACGCCTTTCACTTCTGCGTATATAGGCCCTTTTCTGAAATTGTAGGCCCAACGTGGTGCAACAAAATAACCGCCGACCTGATGATAGGTCACCAAGGCGCACTTAGATGCCTTAATCAATTTCCCAATGGCAATTCCGACTTGCTCGGTTTCACCGTTGAATGAGCGGCAGCCTTCCGGCCAGAAAGAAACATTGTATCCTTCTCTTAGCCTGGACATGAGTTCCATGGCCATCTGGACGTGGTTGGCACCTCTAGGGGCCGGGACTGGATGGATTGCCCAGTCAAAGAGTTTTCCAAACCACGCTCTTAACAGGTGCTCGCCAGTCACAAAATATGTGTGCTTCTTTGAAGCTTTCATGATCATCCACATATCCGATTCGGTTAGATGGTTGGCGACCATGACAAAATTTTCCTTCATTTCGGGAACCATTTCCGTTTTGAAATGATATTTTCTAAGATTAGGTTTGGCGATAAAGTTCCTGGCTATCCGATATATGGCTTTGTGCCTTTTGCAGTGTTTGATCATGCAAGAATAATACTCCTATATTAATTTTTGTGCAAAAGGTTGCGCGCTTTCGTGAGTCCATCCGTGTATAATGTGCGCATGAGAAAAACTAAATTTGCACTTATAACTATATCAATGCTTGTTCTTGCCGGTTGTGGTAGGTTCAGTTTTCCAAATCAAAAAAATTCCAGCAGCATCGGTTGGAACGAAGATGACACCTCAGTCCCTCAACTCTCCTCAAGCGAGGGGCAATCTGCTGCCTCCGATGAGACAAAAACATCGGAAAACATCTCATCTGGAGGACAAGCCTCATCAGGCGAATCATCCTTTGCCGGAGATAGAAAAATTCACATTTACGCCATCAACGATTTCCATGGCCAGATACTTGAATCGTCAGTGGATTATGAGATAGGGGCTGCAAAACTTTTTTCTTATCTCAAGGACAAAAACGATGAAGGTAACACGTTGCTTTGCAATCAAGGCGATTTATACCAGGGTTCATTAGAATCAAATTACAACAGGGGGCGTTTGTTGACCGATATCATTAATTATACGGGTTTTGACTGTATGACTTTGGGCAACCACGAATTCGATTGGGGCCAAACCTACATCGAAAAGAACAAGAACACCGATTATTCCTCACAAAGTGGGACTGCTTATAAGACCCCATTCTTAGCCGCTAATGTATACGACTATAACATCGACACCAAAAAAGTTGGCACGACCCAACAATCCAACTTGGGTCAGGAATACACGATTTCTACTTTAGAAAATGGGTTAAAAGTTGGTATCATCGGCGTCATTGGCGTAGATCAGATAACCTCAATTACCTCTCAATATGTTGATAATATCGTTTTCACCGATCCGATTAAGAAAGTGAAACAACTATCCGATAAATTAAGAAATGAAGATAAGGTTGATTTTGTTGTGGCATCAATCCACTCAGGAACTGATGTTACGAGTGATGATCCAACAATCAATCAGTCATCATTGGCTGAAATAAGCTCGGTATCCGGTAAAAGATATTGCGATTGCGTCTTAACCGCCCATACCCATCTTGAGGAGTACCAGGAAGTGAATGGCGTTCCCTTCATCCAAGACTACTGCTACGGAAAAGCTATCGGAAACCTCGAATTCACCGTCTCTTCAGATGGAACTGTCTCGTATGATTCTCATAAGGTATATCATTACGCGGACATGAAATACCAAAGCGTTGATGAAAATATACAGAACATCATCGATTATTACGCTGAGGAAACCACTCCAATCGGCAATGAGTCTTTGACCACATTCTCAGGCGAATGGGGCGAGAAAGACCATATCCCTAATATTTTGGCAGAATCCCTTTATAAAGAGGCGACTAACGAAGGGTATGACGTCCAATTCGCCATTGTCAACAGGACTAGGGCAACCATCCATTCGGGAGAGGTCACTTATAGTAAATTATTCACATCGGTCCCATTCGACAACGAGACGATGATTATAGAATGCACAGGCGCCGATCTCATTAATCAAACTGCCTCTAACTATGTTTATAGGGGAATTGGCGATGCGGTTGATTCTTCGAAAACCTACAAAGTGGCAGTCATTGATTACCTTGCCACCCACAGAAACAAATATCGCAACTACAATTATTTCCCTAGCATGGTGCTTAAAGGCACGCTTAAAAAGGATGGAGAACCGTATTTATACAGGTCGATTCTCGCTAATTATCTAAAAACCAAATCTTCTTGGTCAAATTCAAATTATGCAACCAGCAAAAACGCTAGATTCAATAGGACATTGACGAATGCGGTGGAGTTATAAAATATGGAAACTTTAGAAGCGATTTACACAAGATACAGCTGTAGAGAATATACAGACGAACAGGTATCGGATGAGGATATCAAGAAGATACTGGATGCCGCTTTATGCGCACCAAGCGCTTGTAACACAAGGAACTGGAGTTTCATCGTCGTGAAAGATAGAGAGACCCTCCTTAAGATGGCAGAGGCGAATGGAACATCCGCCAACGCTTTGAAGACTGCTAATTTTGCGATTATGATCGTATGCGACATGAAACTCACATTCGAGAGATGCCCGGATTATTGGATTATTGATGGGGCAATCGCCGGAGAGAATATGTGCATTGCCGCTAATTCGTTAGGCATCGGCTCTTTGTGGCTTGGAACTTATCCGCAAGATGAAAAAGTCAACAATCAAAAAGCATTGTTCAATTTGCCGGAAAACATCATTCCTCATTCAATCTTAGCCTTTGGCTACCCTAAAGATAAAACTCGAATGGGAGAGATGAATAAAGGCTTGAGAAACTCTCAAGACAAAATCCATTGGGGGAAATGGTGATGAAAAAAGCTGTTATCTTTGATATGGATGGCACTCTATGGGATTCTAGGCAAGGAATCAAGGCCTCATGGAATGAAATATACGAAAAATATAGCGGTGTCAAAAACCATTTCACAGACTCCATGATAGAGGGCGTCTTGGGCAAACCGATGCCGGAAATTGCAAATATCCTTTTTTCTATGTTCGGGGAAAAATCCTGGGAAGTCGCAAAAGACGCCTTCTTATATGAGAATGAATATCTAGCCAAGCATCCTCAAAAAATCTATCCAGGACTTGTGGAAACCCTGAGCGAACTAAAAGAGAAATATCGCCTATACATCATCTCTAACTGCCAACAAGGCTACATCGAAGCGTTCTTTGAATCCATGGGCCTTAAATATTTATTCGACGACCATGGATGCTGGGGAGATAACCAACTGAAGAAAGGCGATAACATCAAGCTCATCATGAAGAGAAACAACGTTGATGAAGCCATTTACGTTGGCGATACCAGGGGAGATGAGATAGCCACTCGTGAGGCTGGCATCCCGTTCGTTCATGCTTCATATGGATTTGGCAAAGCAGAATCCCCTGATGCCACAATCCGTGAGCTAAAAGATTTATTGGAGGTCAGCAAGAAATTGCTCGGATAATCATGAAAAAAAAGACAAAGAAGCTCTTAATTCTAGCCCTTATCGCCTCCTCGTTTATGATGGCGAGCTGCGGCAGGAAAAGGCCAACAAGCAACAAATGCACCGGTCAATGCACCGCGGGATTAGTGACCCCGACCAACAACGGAAACAATGGAAACTACAGATATTAAAAAGGTCTTTGAGACAGGGGACTATTCAGCGGTGGTTGAATTGACAAAAGACAGCAAGGACCCCAAAGCCTTGTTCTTTAGAATATCCTCATTAATCAATCTCAAAAAAGAGAGGAACGCTTTAAATTGTCTTTTAGACAATAGACAATGCTTATTTTATTTCTCTCCGTTAAAGACAATCGATGCCAACATAACATTGAGGTGCTTCCTGAAGGAATTTGACGAGGCTTACGATGATGTTGAGTATTACCGTAACGAAAAATATATGTCCCAGCAGGTTGAAGAGGCTATCGCCGGGTTAAAAGATCGCATTAGAGATGAGGAAAAAGCCTCGCTTCTTGAACACGATCTCGACGGGGTTGATGAGCTGATTAAGACAATCAGGAAGGCTAAAGACGATGATACGATTCTTTGTGCTTTGCCTAAGCTAGCAAAATTTCCGAACGATCTGCCATATTGCGCAAAAATGCTCATCGAAATTTTAGAGGGAAACCATTCATCTGAGGTCAAGTCTTTCGCTTTGATGCTCCTCAAAATGGCGGGATACGATAAAGAAGTCACATATTGCAAAAGAGGGAAGAAATACGCAACAGTCCCTCTATATCTGACCCTTCCGTTCATGGATGAGGGATGCAAAGGCGAAATATCCTTGATTAAAAGTCTCTCCAAAGATTCAACCGTAGTAAAAGTCGCTTCTTCCCTCTTCAATCAATACGTCACGGAAATCTACCCCGATGATTGGATGGAAAATAGGGGTGATGAGCTTTTAATCGCCGCTTCGTTTTTGGGCCTTGCGATGGATTATCTCCAAATTCAAAATGGGAATCTTAGCGAAAGTCTAGATGTCCCTCCAAATGACCTTGAAAGAACAAAAAAGGCCATCCAAACCGTTTTTGAGGCGAAAAAGGGTGGCTTAAATTAACTTTTTGTCATTTTCTATTTGTTAAGTATCTTTAGATAAGATATATTTACACTCGTGCAATTCGAAATGAGGAATCAATTAATATGAAACACAGTATCGAAAATATCGCTCCAAGCCGCGTTAAGGTCATCATCACGATCGACGGCGAAGAGTGGGCAGCCGCAAAAGAAAAAGCAGTTGCTAACATCGCAAAATCCATCAAAATCGACGGATTCAGAAAAGGAAAAGCTCCTATTTCACGCGTTAAAGTCGAAATCAACAAGAACAAAGAGTGGCTTTTAGAAGAAGCTGAGAGAGTCGCAGTCAGCGATCAGGTTTTATCCCAGGCATTTGCTGAGGAAAAACTCCCTGTCTATGCCGTTATCCAAAGAGGTGCGACAAAGAGAAACGACAGCCTTCTTGAACATGTCGTCTTCGTCGTATTATTCCCAACAGTAAAACTCGGCGATTATAAGACAGTCAAAGTTGAGAAGGTCGCCCCATCAGTAAGTGATGAAGAAGTCACAGCAGAAATCACCCGCCGCATGCAGGACAACGCACTTCTTGAAGTGTCAGAAGATGCAGCTAAGATGGGCGACACAGTCGTTATGGACTTCACTGGATTCTTACCAGATGCAGAAGGCAAACTCGGAGAACCATTTGATGGTGGCTCAGCTGAGAACTTCTCACTCGAACTTGGCTCAGGCCAGTTCATCCCTGGATTTGAAGAAGAACTCGTTGGCATGAAAGCCGGCGACAAGAAAGATGTTCACGTCACATTCCCAACCCAGTATGTTGAGAATCTCGCAGGCAAACCAGCCGTCTTCAAAGTCACAGTCCACGAAGTCAAAGTCAAAGTCGTTCCAGAATTGAACGATGACGCTGTTGCGGATTTAGGAATCGAAGGCGTTAAGACCGTTGATGAATTCAAAAAGAAAGTCACAGAAGACCTCTTAAGCGCCAAGACAAGTAGAGCCGATGCTGATTGGTACAACAAAACAATCGATGAAATCGCAAAGATTTCCGAAATCACAATCGATGAAGGCATCATTGCTAACGAAGCAGCCGATCAGGAAAAGAAACTCAAGGAGAACGTTGAGAGACAGGGTCTTACAATGGAGCAGTACTTCGAGATCACAGGAACAAAGATCGAGGATCTTCGCAAGACCAATATGGAGAACGCCAAGAAGAACCTCTCAGCATTCTTAGTTGAAAGAGAAATCGCTCACGCAGCAAACCTCACAGTCACAGATGATGAAGCAATCAAGAAGATTGCCGAACAATATAAGATGGAAGAGGGCGCCGTCAAGAACGCAATCGCTCAGAATGGTGAAATCCTCAACTCATGGAAGAGCCACCTCCTCCAGGTTAAGACACACGACTATCTTGCAACTCTTTAATCCTTTATATTAATAATAAACGAGCCGGTTTGCTTCCAAGCGACTTGGCTCTTTATTTTTTAGCACTCTATTCTTGACACTGCTAAAACTTATAATATAATCAAACTGCAAACTACAACCTAGGAAAATACCCTATCGTAGTTACGTATCCCACAAGAATAAGGAGGATTTACAATGGCAGATAACAAAACATTAAATCTCCCTCTTCTCATCACTAGAGGCTTAATCGTCTTCCCTAATATCACCGAATCGATCGAAGCCGGAAGGACATTCTCCATGAATGCCATCAGCGAGAGTAGAGAACAAACCAATTCCCTCATCCTCATCACTGCGCAGAAAGACCCGAAGAACAACGATCTCACTGGCAATGGCGACATTTATGATGTTGCAACCCTTTGCCGTATCGTCAATTTTGTCGAGCAAGAGAGATTCTTCCGTATTAGAGTCGTTGGTTCCAAACGCGTCAAACTCGGCGCAGTTCGTTATGAAAACGACTCCTATTGGGCCGAAGCAACGGTCATCGAAGACGAAATCGGAGACGAGAATGAGGAAGTCAAATTAATCCAGAATATCGTTAAGGCATTTGAGGATTCCCCAAATCTTGGAAGAAGCATCCCTAAAGCTGCCCTTAACAATTTAGCTAGAGGCGTGGCGGGCAACGATATAAGCGACACCCTTGCTGCATATCTCCCGATCAGCGTCGAGCAAAAGGCTTCTATCCTTGGAGAGCCTAAAGTCAACGAGAGGCTTACTTTGATGCTTCAGTTGATCACTCAGCAAAAAGAAATCGCCACAATCGATGAAAAAATCGAAGACACGGTGAGAGAACGCGCCGAGAAAACTCAGAAAGAGTATTACCTCCGCGAAAGAATGAAGGCCATCAAAGATGAGCTCGGAGAAGGCGGCGGTGGAAACGACATCGATGCCATCAAGGAGAGACTTGAGAAAAACCCATATCCAGAGTCGGTCAAGAAGAAGGTCAACAAGGAAATCAAGAAATTTGAGATGATGCCTGAATCAAGCATAGAAGCATCCCTCATCCTCAATTACCTTGACACCATCATGAATGTCCCTTGGTATCAGGAGACAGAAGACAACGACGATTTAACTAACGTCAAGAAAATCCTTGATGAAGATCATTACGGACTTGAGAAAGTCAAAGAGAGAATCATCGAGTATCTTGCTGTCAAACACGAGACACATAGCCTCAAAGCTCCTATCCTTTGTTTCTATGGCCCGCCTGGCTGTGGTAAGACATCGTTAGGCAAATCAATTGCTAGAGCGCTAAATAGAAAATTCATAAAATCCGCATTAGGTGGCGTTAACGATGAGGCTGAAATACGCGGTCATAGACGTACATACGTCGGTTCTATGCCTGGTCGTATCATCTCAAGCATGACTAAAGCGGGAACAATCAACCCTGTCTTCTTGCTCGATGAAATCGACAAAGTCGGCGGAATGTCATCAAATAGGGGCGATCCATCATCGGCTTTGCTTGAAGTTTTGGACCCAGAACAGAACAACATCTTTAACGATAACTACCTTGAAGAGCCTTACGATTTATCTAAGGTCCTATTCATCGCGACGGCTAATAACCTTCAGAACATCCCTGGCCCGTTAAGAGATAGACTCGAATTGATTGAGGTCCCGTCTTACACCGAGATTGAGAAGATCAAGATTGCAGAAGGCTTCTTAATCAAAAAACAGATGGAAGCAAATGGCTTAAAGCCGGAATCCGCAACCTTCACTGAAGACGGAATCAAAGAAATCATTGAATGTTACACCCGCGAAGCCGGTGTCCGTAGCCTTGAGAGATTGATTGCATCTTGCTGCCGTAAAGCGGTGGTTCAGCTCTTGACTGATAAAAATACAAAAACGCCAATCGTTATTGACGCTAAGAAGGTTCAGGAATACCTTGGTGTGGAAATATTCGAGGATTCCAAGAAAGAGAAAGAACCGCAGGTCGGCATCGTTACCGGACTTGCCTACACCGATTTCGGAGGAGACATCCTTCCGATTGAGGTCAACCATTTCCCTGGGAAAGGCGGTTTCGTCATCACTGGTCAGCTAGGTGACGTTATGAAAGAGAGCTGTGCAATCGCTCTAGATTACGTCAAGGCCAACCACGAGAAATACGGTATCGATTCAGCAATCTTCGAGAAGAATGACTTGCATATCCACGCTCCAGAAGGCGCTATCCCTAAGGATGGCCCATCCGCAGGTGTTGCTATTACTCTAGCTATAATCTCGTCCTTAACGGGAAGAAAGATCGATAACAACGTTGCTATGACAGGAGAAGTCACCTTAAGAGGCTTAGCTCTCCCAATCGGCGGACTTCGTGAGAAATCTCTTGCAGCCTTAAGAAGCGGTATCAAGACCATCATTGTTCCAGAAGCCAACAAGAAAGACGTCAACGAGCTTCCTAAAGAAGTCAAAGACGAACTTAAGATTGTTTACATGAAATGCGTAGATGATGCCGTAGAAGTTGCGCTTCTTTCAAAAGAAGATTAAAACCCTAGCTCACATCTCAAGATGTGGGCTTTTTTGTATTCAAAACACATCCGGTGAAGATTTAATTTTGGTCTTACGCCTTTCGGATGATTGTTAAAAAATGAAAAATGGGCATCTCAAATTAAGGATTTGTCCAGATGAATGACCAGATAAAACAACCAATTTTACATTCCAAATGAGGCGACCATAAACGCATGCATGACCAAAATTTCGGTGTTTATATCGAGAATGGTTTTCCGATAATATTCCAAAAATTGTGACGGTTTTCTTAAAAAGGAAAGAGAATGAATTGGGTTTATTGATGAATGCATATCCTTTTCAATTTCTTTTTGATAAAGAGCAATAGGGCTAAGCGATTGCTATCCGCAAACGATGAACCCGAATTAATCGATTGTATTAAAATGGTTGGATGGGCGGATAAATGCGGCATCTACGTCGATATGCATCCAAATAACGATTTATCATTGAATTTAATTAACCTAAAGATGAGGTAACTGATTTTACTAATTAAAAAGAATCTCGGTAAAAAGACTTTCATCGTGTATAATTGGCCCATATGATTAACTTCAAAAGTGTCAAATACATCTTATCGGCCCCGGATTATTCTTTGCGTCCTAAAGATAACCTGAAAGAAGTGGTATTTCTTGGCCGTTCTAACGTCGGCAAATCAACCCTTATAAACACCTTATGCGGTCAAAAGATCGCCTTCTCCTCCAAAAGCGCAGGCAAGACCAAGCTTTTGAATTATTTCATCATCGATAAGAAATTTTATCTAGTTGACTCTCCTGGGTATGGTTTCACTTTGTATGGAAGTAAAGAAGATTCAAATTTCTCCAAGATGATGGAGAACTATTTTGAAAATCCTCTTCTTGCTGGATGCGTAATGCTTCTAGATTCAAGACGTGACCCAAACGATGATGACGTTGACATTCTTAATTTCTTGACCGAAAAAGACATTCCAACAATCCTTGTTTTCACCAAATGCGATCAAGCAAAACAGCAGGATATCGCCAGATGTCGCAAGATTGCCGATCAAACCGGCATATCCAAAGTCTATTATTCAAAAAAAGGCATCAAGATTGAGGATCTTAGAAACTATATCGTTAATCTTCTCTAACATATGCGGATGGCTATCATCCGTTTTTTTCTTCGATTTTGCTTGTAAACGAGTCCAAAAATAACTATTCTAGTGCGCTATGAAAATGAAGTACGATATCGTTAATTTATCAAATACAATTCTCAAACATTATGGTGCCAAGACTTATCACGACGCCATCCCTGAACTAGAAGAAGCGCTAAGAGGACATCGCAAAATCGCTCTATTTTTGTTTGATGGAGCGGGGGAACTCGTCATGGAGAAACACCCTTTTGCCTGCAAATATTTCTTGCGGCACAAATTCATGTCCATCTCATCTTTGAATCCCGCTACGACCGTTGCCTGCACAACATCACTTACGACTGCTAAATACCCAATTGAAACCGGGTATCTAGGCTGGACTCTATATTCGAATGAATACAAGGGTACATTCGAACCGTTCAGGAATAGAATGGCTATCTCTAAGACCGAATTGCCCAACAATTACATGGAGAAGATTTGCCCAGTAACCCATCTAGATACGTTGTTGAAGAATGTCGGGGTCAACGCTGAAATCATTCAAAAATACCCAATAAAGGAAAATGGCCCGAAATCTTTAAAATCCGCCCTTAAGATGACGCACGAATTCTATGATAATGGCGGAGAATTCATGTATTTCTATTGGCCTGAGCCAGATCATGTCTTGCATTGCCATGGCACTAAATCGTTCTTGGTTGGATATACTCTATGGAAATTGAAAAATTTCCTCATAAAATTCAGAAAACAGAATCCTGATGTTTTATGCCTAACCATGGCGGATCATGGGCTAATCGATATCGAAAACGTCCTTGATATAGCCGATTATCCAGATTTGGCTTCAACCCTCGTGAAACCATTAAGTATTGAAGGAAGAACCCCAACTTTCTATGTGAAAGAAGGCGAAAAAGATAGATTTGTCACTTTGTTCAACAAGTATTACGGCGATCACTTCGATTTATTAACAAAAGATGAAGTGTATTCATCGAAATATTTCGGTAGCGGAACCCCAAATCCAAGAACATATGAGTTCATTGGAGATTATCTAGGCGTCTCAAAAGATGCATCAATCCTTAACAATAGTCTCGATTATGCTGGACATCCAATGAAGAATATAAAGAAGGCTAACCACGCCGGAAATAGTGAGATTGAGATGGGAATTTGCTTATCGCTTTATAATTATAATTGACATTTAAGTTGGCTATGTTAGTTTGAACTTATATCTTTGCTCGCAACTTTAATTACCGTTATTGCTAGTTCTGTTTCAGCAATACCTAACCATATTGATTCTTCTCTTTATGACGGTTCATCTTTGTTTGACTCTATCTACGTTGCCAGATGGGAACAAGCCGCCGAACATAATGTAACCTCAAATGTATTCACGCCTCCTTGTTCAACTAGTGGTGGCGTGGTTGTTAATTCCGATTGTTATGAGCCAAACGATAACCACGATGATGCTACTTTAATTTGCCCATCAAATATATCAACTATTTTCGAATACAAGGCAACTGTTAATGCATCTCTCAATTACTTATCAGAAATAAAAGATATTGACTATTATGTTCTCCCGTTATTGTCGGATAGTCATGTCACTGTATCTTCCACCTCAGATAATTTCAATTTTGCTTTGAAGATTGTTGGCGATACTTATAAGGGCGTTGACAATGGGGTTGCGGTACAGGAACATTCAACCATATTCTTTGACGACACGAATTCTTTCGACAAGCACTGCTCATTTAATTTAAAGGCGGGTACGTATTATTTGATATTTGAAAATCTATGCGATTGGAGATTTGACTATTCATTTAATGTTTCGGTTTCAAAAATTGAAAGAGAATCTAGATTGGACATAACTGAAGCGAGACATTATAAACACGCCGATGCTGCATTGTGGATCTCTGATATGGCCTACCAATACCTTCCACATTATTTATATGCCGGCGAAGACATAATACTTTCTAAAGGTGGCTTCAACGGCATCGCTAATAACAGAAACGTTGCATTTGAGACCATTGAATCGTTAATTGGCGACGAACCGTTTGTCTTGTCCGAATTGTTGATTTGGGATTGCGATGTAGTTGATAATTTGATCAGTGCGATAAACGCAATCCGAAGTAAATTGTTAATCACAAAAGAAACGTATACCAATAACGATAAAATTAACCTGTCGTATGGTCAATTTCATTCGTCATTTGATAAAGCATCCGGCATTATTTCTTTTGTCATCGACCTCATCGATAAGCCTTATTTAGAATTAGCCATAGAGGTTGTGAATGATGTTGTTGATATAGTTGGTTCAATCCTTCCTCTATTTTTTCCTCAAACGCCAATTTCATTATCGGATTACATTTCTTATCTGAATTCATTAGCTTCATATTTAAGTTATCTGGTTGACCACATTGGCAGACTGATTGAAAAACCGATCAGGATTCCGTGTTTTGTTTCGGTGAAAAAGAAGGGTTGACGACCGTCAAACTCGACTATTCATACAATGCATATTTTTATGATTCTTCAAATTTTACAAGTTTCGAAGATTATTCCGTCTCATCTCAAGTTTATGAAGTCGAATCCTCGAGAAGCGGATACTGTTTGGGCACTTTTTATTATATAAAAGAAGACGGCGAATCTTTGAGAATGGGCATCAAAGATTCTTTTGAGAGTTATATAAATGTAAAACAATTGTCCAATGTTTACGGCTTAGCCGTTTCAGTTTTGCCTCAATATTGCGACGAATGGTTTTCTTATACCTCCACAACAACTGGCGTTCATTCTTTCATCCTTGACAGTACGGAAGATGAGCTAGGACAGATGGAATTGTATGCTGACACGTATATTTATCCGCAATCTCAGATTCCTTTGGATATTGCATCTTACACATATGAAGGACACCTATGCCTTTCTGCGAATTTGAATGAGGGCCAAACCGTTTACATAAGAGTGTGCGGCACTAACAGCGAGGCGTATTCGGGTGGATCGATTTCCGTGTATGACGACTCTTTGTCCCCACTCGTTCATCTATATCATGATTACACACATTCCTACGCAGATTTGAATGTTAATTCACATAAAGCTTTTTGTGAATGCGGAGCAATGACACTAATGCCGCATGTTCAATCGGAAACATGGACAAAAGGGCGTGTTATTTATAGCAAATGCGGTCTTTGCGGAGGGGTTCATTCAGGCGGCAAATCATTCATGGAATTAAATAACGGGGGCGATTTATGAACAAGAGACTTAAGACGGCCATCATCATTTTGTCATCTATTATATTTTCTGTTGGAATGTCTATAGGCTTCTCATTTTTTGTTGTCTATAACATGGATAACTGGGGATATTCAACTGATAAATATAATGGCGAGTATTCGGGAAAAATAGACAGTTATTTGGATGTTTATAAGAATATTTGGAATGCTGCGACTCCTGAAGAAATGAACGTTGATAAGGCCTATGGATACGATAAACCAATCAAGTTTAACGCAAGAAATGTTATTGATTTTGTTTCTGGATTTGAATTTACTCCGGTTTGGAGGAAGGGCTCCATATATGATGCAAGGGAATTCAAGCCGATTTATAACTACATATTTACAATTGACTTCAGCGATTATGAATATGCGCCCAATCCATATTACAACGGCAAGGTTGTCAACGCCGTCTTGGGCTTTGGCACCGTTAGATATGAATTAGATAAGTTTGGCGAGGGCGAAAGAAACAATGTCAGATATTTATTGCTCGAATGCGACGGAAGAATCGAATCTTTTGCAAATTCCGTCACATTTTTAAAAAAAGAGTCGAATTTGGATGATGATGAACTCGATGAAGTGAACGCCGAAGTGTCATTCGATGAAAGCGGAAGAAATACATATTCTGATTCATTTGGTGACTTCTCATTGATTTCTAGAATTGACGGAACGCTTGTCGACCAAGATAAAACGATTATTGGGCTTAATTATGGTAGGCCAGTTTCCCACAGGGTTACCTGCGGGTACTTCATTTCAGACCCAAATTTCCCGACTAAGCGTTCTCTTAAAATGTTTTTCTTTCAAGAAAAAAGCGTTATATCCAGACGATTTGATAATTAATTCGGAAAAGTATGAACGGACAATAGAGACGGAAAATATGAAACATCATATTTCGGATTCTACAGTATCAATAAAATCCCCATACGAATTGGTTGAACCATATTTAAAAACATATAAATTATATAGGAATGAAATGGGTGGAATGAGTGGCAAAAGCCGTAGATATTATGCTGGTAGAGGCTGGGAATCGGTTGTTGATGTCAATGGGTGGTATTACAACAAATTCTATGCCGTTGCCACTCATCAATTTTGGAATGATGATGATTCCATGAGTGCATATATAAAAAAATCTCCTTCAATACTTAAAATACAATTGATTTCATTCGGTGACGGTTGGAAACCATACGAGATAGACTATTCGGGTTGCCAAGAACTTACATCTTCAAAAATAAAGATAAAAACAATCGTCAACGAGAAACACAAAAATTACTTCTTTTTCTGCTTTCGTTGAAAAATGAGTATTGATATTTTAAAATATTGTCCGTCAAGGAGAGGGATTGTCAATTCTTCCTTAAAAGAGAGCTGCCTATGGTGAGAATGCAGTAAGGAAAGGGGACACGAGTCGCTCCAGAATAATTGACCGTACGGCTACGAACAGCCTCAAGAGTGCTTCTTGTCTATAGACCAGAAGAATTAGGGTGGTACCACGCGCCGCGTCCCTATTAGGATGCGGCTTTTATTATGCCGGGGAGGCAAATATGCTAGATAAGAATTACGATCATAAACAAGTAGAACAAGGAAAATACGAGAAGTGGGTTAACAAAGGCTACTTCATTGGAGGACAAGACAAGAGTAAACCTGCCTTCTCCATGGTTATCCCGCCGCCAAACGTCACCGGTAAATTACATTTAGGCCATGCGATGGACACCACACTTGAAGACATCATTTGTCGTTATAAGAGACTAAAGGGGTATGACGTTCTTTGGATTCCTGGCTGCGACCACGCTGGAATTGCCACTCAGGCTAAAGTTGAGGAGAAATTAAGGAAACAAGGCATCTCTAGATACGACCTTGGCCGCGAGAAATTCCTCGAGAAAGCATGGGAATGGAAGAACGAATACGCTAACACCATCCACAATCAGTGGGGCGCCATGGGCTTATCGGTTGACTACACAAGAGAAAGATTCACACTCGATGAAGGCTTGAATAACGCTGTCAAACATGTTTTTGTCACCCTCTATAACGAAGGATTAATCTATCAGGGTGAGAGAATTATCAACTGGGATCCCGTTTTAAGAACTGCTTTATCAAACATTGAGGTCATTCATTCAGATGATGAAGGTGAATTCTTCTATTTTTATTACGATGTCGAGGGCAGTGATGAAAAACTAATCGTTGCCACAACCCGTCCAGAGACGATGTTCGGAGACACCGCCGTTTTCGTCAATCCTAAAGACGAAAGATACAAGCACTTAGTCGGTAAGAAGTGCGTTAACCCTGCAAATGGCGAACTCCTCCCAATTATGGCGGATTCATACGTCGATATCGAATTCGGAACAGGCGCCATGAAATGTACCCCGGCTCATGATCCTAACGACTTTGCTTTAGCAAAGAAATATGGTTTCCCATTAATCAAAGTTCTCGACGAGACCGCTCACGTCAATTCTTTGGGCGGCAAATACGCTGGCATGGATAGATATGAATGCCGTAAGGCTTTGGTCGAAGACATCAAGAACAATGGTCATTTATGCAAGATTGAGAAGATGGTCCACTCAGTTGGCCATTCCGAAAGATCGGGTGCGGTAGTTGAACCTATGCTATCAAAGCAGTGGTTCGTGAAGATGAAGCCGCTTGCCGCTAAGCTCTTGGACAATCAGAAGAATCCCGACACAAAAGTCGAGTTTGTACCAAAAAGATTTGAGAACGTTCTTTTGAGATGGATGAGAGAAGTCGATGATTGGTGTATCTCTCGTCAGTTGTGGTGGGGTCATAGAATTCCTGCCTATTATAACCTCAAGACCGGCGAACTCTTAGTTTCGGAGACTGAGCCGGATATGACTCAGTATCGCCAAGATGAAGACGTTCTCGACACTTGGTTCTCCTCGGGCTTATGGCCATTTGCCACAATGGGTTGGCCAGAGGTCACCCCAGACTATGAAAGATATTTCCCGACCAGTGTCTTAGTCACAGGTTACGATATCATTTTCTTCTGGGTTTCCCGTATGGTTTTCCAGTCCTTACACTTCACCGGCAAAAGACCATTTGATAAAGTTTTAATCCACGGGTTGATTAGAGATGAACTCGGAAGAAAGATGTCTAAATCCCTCGGGAATGGCGTTGATCCAATGGATGTCATCGACAAGTACGGTGTTGACGCTTTGCGTCTATTCATCACAACCAACTCCGCTCCAGGACTTGATGAGAGATACGTTGAATCCAAAGTCCAATCAACCGCAGCTTACCTCAATAAAATCTGGAACGCTTGCAGATACGTTGAGATGACTCTTGGCGACGACTATAAGCCTTCTAAACCTAACAAAAAAGAATTGACGCCGATTGACGCGGCAATCCTCGATAAATTGGAGAGAACAATTAAATCGGTTGCAAAGTCAATGGACGCCTTCCAATTCGGACAGGCAGCCACAACCCTATATGATTTCGTCTATGACGATTTCTGCTCATCTTATCTAGAAATGAGCAAGATTGCTTTAGCAAAAGGTGAATCAAAAGCAACTAAAGACACTCTCTTCTATGTCATGAAGAGCATCATCTTGATGATTTATCCATATTCGCCATTCATCGCAGAAGAACTTTATTGCTCGCTCCCTGAACATCTTGAATCAATCATGCTCGAATCTTATCCAGAATATGAGAAAGGCTACCTCAATGCCAAAGCGGTTAAAGCGGTAGGCATCCTCGAGAATATGATCAAGGATATCCGTAACTACAAGGCCACAAATGGAGTGGCGCCTAATGCTAAGGTAAACCTCAACATCTCGCCAAAAGAACCGTTCAAAGGCGCGGCAGAATATCTTGCAAGATTCGCTTTTGCCTCTTCAATCAACATCACTAAAGAATCATTATCGGGCAACCCGTTTATCTATGATGGCTGCGAAATGATAGTGGAAGAAGACATCGACAAAGAGACTCTTAAAGCAAAACTCCTCAAAGAGAAAGAAAAACTAGTCTCCGAGGTAGCTCGTGGTGAGAAAATGCTCTCCAACCCTGGCTTCGTTGCCAAGGCTCCAAAAGAGAAAATTGCCCTTGAAACGGAAAAACTCGAAAAAAATAAGAATCTTCTTTCTTCTATAGAAGAAAAATTGGCAGCCTTATAAATTTTTGGGAAAAAATAATGAAATGACCTCTACATATTAGTGTGGAGGTTATTTTTATGGAAGGAAAACCATTAACAGAAGAAGAACTCAAAACGATCGCTCCTGGTGAAGGTATAACCATCGCCGCCGTCATGGCCGTCATGGCTATCGCCGTCATGGCCGTTGTCATCTACAAACTGATGCGTTCGCAAAATGGCGGCAATGTCAAAATTCCTGGCGGGTTCCAGTTCTCTTGGAAATGAGAATAGGGGATTTGCCAAAATGGGAAAGGCCGCGCGAAAAAGCGAGGAGAATAGGCTTTTCCAAACTTGATGATCGAGAACTCCTCGCCCTCATCATCGGAAGCGGGAAACCCAACAAGAACGCTTTAGAGATAGCAGATGACCTTCTTGAAAGTTTTCATACGTTTAGGAACATGGTCGGTTTAGAGCCAAAGACATTTGAAAAGTTCTATGGAATATCAGGAGTCAAAGCCTTGACGCTTGCCTCAATTTTCGAGATACAAAGACGTGTTTTGCTAGAGAAATCCGAGGAAAACTATGAAAGTCCCGAAAGGATATTTGAGAACTATTCCAAACGAGTCATTAACCTATCTAACGAGGATTTGTTCATAATCCATTACAGCAGAAGTGGGAGATTCATAAAAGAATCGCTCTACAAAGCCAATCTCGAGTCCAAAGTCAGTATAAATGTGAATACGGTCATTCGCGAATGCATATCTTTAGACACGAGGAAAATAGTCATGGTGCACAATCACCCCTCGGGGAATGTCTTGCCATCAGAAGCGGATATTCGCGCAACAGGAATATTCGAGATTAAACTAAAAGAATTCGGCATCACACTCATTGACCACCTGGTAGTCACTGAAAAGTCCTATTATTCCATTAGGAATGGGGAAATTGGCCCGAAAATGTTTCTTTAGAAAACTTTGATGCACTTTTTTCTTCCCAATTTGGACAAATATGTATATATTATTCACGTTGTCGCCCTCCCTAGGGCCTCAACCGCTTTCATACGGTGCCTAACAATTGAGAAATCAATGACCGTCCGGAGCGAGTCATAAGCAATGAAGAAGGAGGAACTAACATGTACGCTATCGTAGTTACAGGCGGAAAGCAGGTTAAGGTTTCAGTCGGAGACAAGATCTACGTCGAGAAACTTGATGCAGAAGTCGGTAGTGATGTTACTCTCGACAAGGTCGTCTTCGTTGGCGGTGAAAAGGCAGTCGCTGGCACACCATATGTTGCCGGAGCTACAGTCACAGCTAAAGTTGAGAAGCACGGACTTGAGAAGAAAGTCGTCATCTACAAATACCACGCAAAGAAGAATGAGCGCAAGAAACAGGGACATCGTCAGCCATATACTTGCCTCGTCATCAAATCCATTAACGCCTAATGATTAAGGTTACAGTCGGTTACAAAAACAATCGATTCAACTACTTGAGAAGCAGTGGGCATTCCGGTTATGCAAAGCATGGCCAAGATATCATCTGCGCAGCAGTCAGCGGAATCATCCCAGGAGGCTTTGAAGCCTTGCAGGATGGCGATGAGAAGTATGTAGCCGAGGTTAAAGAAGGATTTGTAGAACTCAAATCACTAAGTGAGATGAGCGAACACGACCTAGCAGTGATTGATACAATCATTGCCCAAATTGAAGGCATAGCGAGATCCTATCCGGATTACGTGAGCCTAGAAAGGAAGAACGACAAATGAAATTTATCATTGATTTACAGCGTTTCGCTTCTAAAAAAGGTGTTTCATCCACAAAGAACGGAAGAGACTCAGCTGGACGTCGTCTTGGAGCAAAAGTTGGTGATGGACAGCATGTTTTAGCTGGCAATATCTTATATCGTCAGAGAGGAACAAAGATTCGTCCAGGAGTCAACTGCAAACTCGGCGGAGATGACACAATCTACACATTGGTTGAAGGTTATGTCAAATTCGAGAGAGTTGGCAAGGCTGGCAAGAGAATCTCTGTTTATCCAGAACGTCATTAATCTCTAATAACGACATTATGTAGCGGTTTCCAAATGGGGACCGCTATTTTTTATGACGATCCTTTAGACATGATTAAAGGATTTATATACAAATCGAGCTAAAACCCGTTTAAAAAATATTCCGATTAAATCAATGCTTATATGATTTTGTTAGTAGTTTTTTTAGTAGATATTTGAAATCTTGTGCGCGTGCGAACTATAATACTTACATATGGCAAGCTCAAATAACACTATCGGTCAGGAATTTACTGACGAAACATATGCGACCAGGAACAGTTTAAGAAGAGTCTTCGGAACGAACATCGATCCTTATTGGCGAATAATCTCCGAATATCGCAAATCCCATAAGGTTAGTCTTGGAATCAAGACGATTGGCGCAAAAGAGTTATATGTTGTTTTAACCGATGTCATCAAAGCGAAAATAAGCGGGATAGAAACCAAACTTACTCAACTTGCTAACAAAGTTGCTTCGCTCGATGATTTAATTGAATCTTCTCAGGCTAAACGTTCATGCCTAACTCTATGTTTGAATCCGATAAAAGTGGCGGAGAAGGTGAATATATCCGATCTCTCATTCAACGCTTTGATTAACGATACGTATTTTGAGAACAACCCAAATCACGAGCCTCTGGTCAATTATCTAGACGCCATCTATTTCTTATCATCTAGAGAACCTAAAAGCTTTGATGAGAATACATTGCCTCTCATTTATTCAAAAATCCTAAAAACCGAAGAATTAACCAGGTTCTATAGAACTAAAGACTGGGATAACAGCGCTAGAAACGCCATATTCCAGCCGAATCCAATTTATCCGTATTGTCCGCATGACCGAATTGAAAATCTTATGGATGGATTCACCTCTTGTTTGGAAAAAGACTCGATTTCGCCTTTAGTGAGGGCAATCCTTGCCATCTATTATATTTCTCACATTAAGCCGTTTGATAAACGCAATGATAGCGTTGCAGCCCTGACATCTAAGTGGCTTTTGGCGGAATCGCTATCAAATCCATTCGCATATTATCTGCCGATTGAGGAATTGCTTGATAACGACTCCAAAATGAACGAGGCCTATATCGAGGTTCAAAGAGATGGCGACCTCACTTATTTGGTTGATGCCTCAATCGCAATTTTAGAGAAAGTCATGACTGACCTTGAAGATAAGATTGCTGACATCAGAATCAATACTTATCGAGAAGAATCCACTAGAATCCCGGAGATTGAAAAACCACTTGAGGCCCCTCCGAAAATGGAGGAGATTCCAACTCTTGCTCCAATTGTGGATGAGGAAAAAGAAACTGCCCCCGCTGAGAATAAAGTGGAGATCATACCTACTGAGGAGAAGAAATCCATAAAAGCGTCGCAAACGCTCACGGCTAAAGACATCGAATCCTCACAAGTGGGACATACGTCAACTCTCTCAGAAAAAGAAGTTAAGGAATATGTCATATACCTTATGGAAACGGAACCTGATCTGAACAAAAAACAGGCAAGTTTCTACGCAACCCATTGCATTGAAGGACGTTATTACACAATTCAGCAATTTAAAGAGTATACTAAATGCGTTTACGAGACCGCTAGGACCAGCATGGACAAGTTGGCAGCCAAAGGCTTCTACAAAAAATGCGCCCTCAAGAACAAGTTCGTATACACCCCAATCAAGAAAAGGAGATAAACCATGACACTCTCATCATTCGTAGATAGCCCAATATTCTTTATAATCATAATCCTCGCCTTCTTCGGCTTGATAGTTCTTGCTGTCATCCTAGTCAAGAAATACGCTAAGCCATTTCAGAACACCGAAGAGAAGAAGAGCGACGAGGAAATCGCCAAAGAAGAACTCGATAGAGTGCTTGTTGATTTCGAAGAAGATACGAAAGAAAAAGCTGATGCAGTAGAAGACGGAGCCCCAACCGAAGAAGAGGCCCTAGATGATGCCATGCATAGAACGCTTGGTGAAATCGATGACCCTGAAGCCATCAAAGCGATGGAACAATGGGCAAAAGACCACCCAGAAGAAGCTGAACAGGCAGAAGAAGGAAGCGAAAAGGGCGAATAAGGGATGGCGACCTCTCTATACGTCCACATACCGTTTTGCTCGAGAATCTGTTCATATTGTGATTTCTCAAAAGTCCTCTTTAATGAAAAGTGGGCTTTTTCTTATATAGAGAAATTAATCGAAGAGATCGATTCCTACAAAATAAAGAAACACTCCCAAAAGACAATATATGTCGGTGGAGGAACCCCAAGCACCTTACCCGATGCCTTATTCGATAAGATTTTGGGTTATTTAAGCCAGTATCTAGTAAATGGTGGAGAATTTACCATTGAGGCAAATCCTGAGTCCTTAACAGAAGAAAAAATTAAAATTCTCAAGAAAAACAAAGTGAACCGAGTGTCTCTTGGGGTGGAGTCATCAAACAAGAGTTATCTTGAACTGATGGATAGGCCACACACGTTTGGAGATGTGGTCAATGTGGTGTCTAATCTTAAAAAAGGTGGTATCACAAACATCAATGTCGATTTGATATACGCCTTGCCTGGTGAGACGAATGAAGAAGTGAAAAACGACATTGAAGCCTTGTTATCTTTAGATGTCCCACACCTTTCCACATACTCATTGATATTAGAAGATTCCACCAAATTCAAGAACATGGGCTTGAAAGAAGCGGATGATTACGTTCAAGCCGACCAATATGAATTGATATTGGGAATGTTAAGAGGCAGAGGCTACGAAAGATACGAAGTGTCCAATTATTCTAGGCCGGGCTTTGAATCTCAGCACAACCAAGTTTATTGGAGAAATGAGGAATATTATGGATGTGGCATGGGTGCGTCCGGCTATTTAAATGGAGTCCGTTATAAAAACACAGGCTCGATTCTGGCTTATTTATCCGGCAAAACAGTTGCGGAAGAAGAGATAGTGGAGGATAAAGACAAAACATTGTTATTTTTGATGACCAACCTTCGCTTAAAAGATGGGTTTGATGTGAATAAATTCAAAGAATTCGTCGGCGTGTCATTTGATGAAAAATGCGGAAAGAAAGCCGAAAAGTTGATATCTAGCGGGCTTCTTGTGCGAGATGGGAATAGAATCCATGTTAGTGATAAAGGCATGCTTCTACTTGATAAGGTGGTTGTTGAATTAATTTGATGCCTATTTAGCTCCTTTTACATTAACCAATCTAAGAGCTCTTTGCCTAAATATTTATTTATTGAAACGGAGAATGACGTTGGCAAAAATGCATTAATCATTCAAGAAATCCGTTATTAAAGACATTGTCTTAGGGTCGTGATCACATATAGCATTCCAATCGGATGATTCTTTGAGCGCAACCGCCTCTTCTTTGGTTTTGCATTTGCTTAACTTATTTATGTATTCCTTTAGTTTTGCTGCAGCATCTTTAGTAAAACACGTCTGATGATCGACCCCGTTAACCCAAATGCATTCAAAATTAGGATTCTTGACCTTCGAGAAGACCTTTCCACTGTATTTCCATTTGATGACACTGTCATCTAAGGATTGTATGTACCTTATCTTGGTATCAGTTATCTTTTTAGCGCCATCCAATGCGTTAAATTTATTCCATCCAGGCACGCTTTCTTCCTCAAGTCTTTCCATTTCTTTTTTCATCAAGCGGTATGCGAAGTTTCCATATATGCACGTGGCGGCAATAGGGGATGCGAGTGCGACGACCTTATGAATCCCATCGATATAATTCAAGAGGTTTAAAGATGTGTACCCTCCCATTGAATGACCTACTAAGTCAAACTTTAAATTCTTGTATTCATCTTTGGTTTTTAGGTAAGAAATTAAATCGAATATATCCGAACTTTGTTGGTTAAAACCTCTAAGAGCCACGCCGTCTGATTCAACGCATCCTGCTGCATCGATTGCCAAAATCCTAAAGCCCGCTTGAGCAATGCGATAAATCTCTTTGATATAGCTGATATGTCCTCCGCCATAACCATGTGAGAAAATGACCAATGCGTCTTTCTTGGAATAATTATCCGTGTAGTAGAAGCCGCCTCTTAATGTTTCGCCAAACCTGTTGACGAAAGAGAAATCATCTCTATGCAAGCCTTCTAAATCTTGCCAAGCGATGTAATAAAGACCTGGCTGTTTATCTAACCTAAATCCAAACATGCTTTTATAGGCTTTATCGAATTTCTCTTTAATGGACATATACGGCTACCTCGGTTACATATAATAGCAAACCCGACTAGGGTTTTTATTATTTTACCGCAATTAAAGATTCATAGGATTACAAGTGTAAAATCGAGTTTGAGGGGGTTTCTTCGCTGGAACAAATCATTCTTGTTTTCTAGGGATGACTCGAGCCTTTTGAAAAAGTTTTCAAGAACATAAACAAGATATAAGAAAAGAAACGCCTGGCAATTGCCTTACTTGGAAATCCAAAGCTTTTGATTCTTGATGAGCCAATCAACGGCTTAGATGCCGATGGCATAAAAAATATTTTTAGGGAAAAGTGTCGTTTTCAGTGCTCTAAAACATAGGAAAAGTGTAATTTTCTAGTTTCATAAAGGAGAAAACGATTATGTTACATAGAAAATTAGAGGAAAGAATTGTTGCATATCTAAGAGAAGAAAAGACATAAATTGTTAC